>JAQCGX010000003.1 GCA_027619975.1 Nitrospinota bacterium | reverse complement strand
AAAAGCAAAAACCTGTAAAACTTAACTCGCTGACGGATTTTTCTCTTTTTCAGCAACCTGCTAAAGAACAGAAACCGCTTTTACCATGGGGCAATTGCCACCCTCTTAAAAAAGGTTTTCTTCCTTAGGAGGTTTGTTTCCAGAATCATGGTTCTCGGAACTTGGTCGTGGTCTTGCCAGAGGCACTGAATTTTCAACATGGAGCGGCCTTGCACTCACGACAGGACTCGCTTCGCGAACATTTCCATCCACTTCAGTTTTTCTATTGCCATCGGCATCAGGTTTAACTTCATTCCTTCCTTGAGCATCATCGGTCTTTTCAACCCGGCTTTTTCGGCCTCTATAGGGTGAAGTCCGTCTGGATGAAGTTTTTCTCCTTGTAAACCGTTTTCTGGCAACCGGTTTGGCGCGCTGATCGCTTGATTTTCCATCATCATTTTCACTCTGAACGGATTTACCTTCCTGTTCAGGCGCTTCACTAGGCCTGACTTCAGTCGTTGTTATCGGCATACTTTCACTCTGAACGGATTTACCTTCCTGTTCAGGCGCTTCACTGGGCCTGACTTCAGTCGCTGTTACTGGCATGTTTTCACCCTGAACGGATTTATTTCCCCGGTCCGGAGCTCCACTGGGCCTGGGTCCATTCCTTGATCCCCGCCTTCTATTATTCCTAGAGAACCGTTCTTCCTTGGCAGGTGCTGTGATACGTCTGCCCGCATCTCCTGCTTCCGGTCTTCCTTCACGGGCTTTTCCATCCCGCTCTACTTCTTCAACCTTATCCTTTTTCCTTTCAAGGACGTTGTAGGCGAAATTATCATAAGTAAGGCCAGATTTACTGACAAACTCAATTATGAATTTATGTTTTTCCTGCAACTCCATCAAATATTTTAATTTATGCTTGAGCATATAATCTGCAACTTCGGGAGAAACATGCACCGCGAGCAATCCGACATTTCCCTGAGCAAGGGTTTCCTGAATTTTCCGCAACATTCCCAAAACAAGGGCTCCAACCGACTTGACTTGCCCCGATCCTTCGCACAACTTACAAGTTTCAAAAACGCCTTCCTTCACCGGCGGCGACATTCGTTGCCGCGACATTTCCATCAAGCCAAATTTAGAAATTCGAGCCAGATTGATTCTGGCTTTATCTTTTTTGCAAACCAGTTTTAACTCACGCTCAACCAGAGCCTTATTTTTTTTCTGATACATGTCGATAAAATCGATCACGATCAGCCCACCCAGATCCCTCAATCGCAATTGTCGGCCGATTTCATTAGCCGCTTCAATATTTGTGTTTAAAGCGGTTTCTTCAAGTTGACTGGCACCCGTGGTCTTCCCGGAATTGACATCAATGGAAACCATGGCTTCCCCAATATCAATAACAATGGACCCTCCAGAAGGTAGTTGAACCGTTCGATCGTATATGGATTCGATCTGCTGTTCCACCTTGTAATGGGAGAACAAGGGCTTTGTTTCTTTATAAAACTTAACCCTCCGATGCAACCGGGGCATGACCATTTTCACAAAACCCAAAGTCGCTTTATAGGCATCGGCTTCATCTACGATGATTTCAGAAGTGTCAGCGGTGAAATGATCGCGAACGGTTCTAACCACCATATTTGGCTCGCGATATAAAAGACCCGGGGCGGTTGTCGTTTCGGCACTCATATCAGCCTCCAGCTGATCCCAGATTTTCATGAGCATTTGCAGGTCCTTCTGAAGCTCTAACTTGGTCCGCCCCAGTCCTGCAGTACGAATGATCACTCCCATATTTTCTGGAAGATCAAAATCAGCAATAATTTCTTTTAATTTCTTGCGCTCGGTTTCATCTTCAATTTTACGAGAAACCGCACTTGCCTCCTGCCCTACCATCAAAACCAAAAACCGCCCCGGCAGACTGATCCAGTTGGTCAAAGAAGGCCCCTTGGCATCCCTCCCCTCCTTCACCACCTGCACCAATAGTTTTTGTCCTCGGACCAAAACATCCTGAATCCTGATCTTGGCCTTTTTTTCACCTGTCTGAAGGTAAGAGTCCTTCCGAACATCCTTAAATGGTAAAAACCCGAATTTCTTACTGCCAATATCAAGAAAAGCCGCTTCTATCGAAGGCTCTACCCGATTTATGACCGCCAGGTAAATATTTCCTTTAATCTGCTCGTGAGAGGCGTGTTCAACGATTAATTCATCGACTTTCCCATCTTCCAGAATAACCACCCTACATTCTTCAGGGTGATCCGCATTAATTAACATTAATTTTTTTGACATTTTTTCTATTTCTCGCTTTTTATTTGCCTCTAAGGACAAAATCCTTATTTAATTCGTTATAATAAACTAAAATTTCTTTGATTACAAAGGTTGTTCAATTCCGTATAATTTGTTAAAATTCAATAGAATGAATCATCTCTAACCAGTTAGATTCCTAAATTTTGCTGTTTTTTTCAATTTTTCAGCTGGAACTATGCAAATTACCGAGTCGGCAGTTACACCATTTAATTGTCATGAAGTATCGAAAACCGTAAGACAAGGAAGTCCAGTTTTTTAAATTGCCATTTTACAAGGGTTTTAGATTGAGATCGTTTTTTCTCCATTCAAAGACCCTTTAAATGTTACGACGGTCTTTATTTATAAAAACTTGAATTTTCTTTAGAATTCTCCAATTTCCATTCGCACTGACAAACGTTGCATACACCCCACTCCACAAGACTCAGTTGGGGCCATTATTCATCAGAAACATTTTTGGGTGACAAGTATAATGCTGGATTTGATTGGCATGGCTAATTTAGACTCTCTCAGTCCCGAGGACTTGGTGGGAAAAACGATTTTCATCCGCGTGGATTTTAATGTTCCCCTTTTTTCTGCCAAAAAGGGATATTTTAGAGTGGCCGACGACACCCGGATCCGACGTTTTCTTGATCTCACCTTTAAAAAAATTCATGAATTGACCGATGGGGAGTGCCGAATCATCATCGGGTCTCATCTGGGACGACCGCATAAAACCAAGGATCACGATGGCTGGGATGGGATATTTAACATCCAGTTTATCAGCACCCATTTTGATACCCTGATCCGCAAAGGATATGGCGACGCTTATACCATTTTTCCTCCAGAGATCATAGATTCTCACTTAAAGCATTCTCTGGAAATTCTTTCACACCACCGATTGCCTTCAGGAGGGATTAAATTTCTTCCCAACCTGCGTTATCTCCTGGAACCGAAAAACCCTGAAACTTACAGAGAAGAATTTATAAATGATATCGCTAAAATCTCTGATGTTTACATAAACTGCGCATTTGGATGCAGTCACCGGGTCACCAGGAGCATTAAAATGCTTCCTAACCTCATGCGGCAAAAGAAAAAGATTGTTGTGGCGGGCAATCTACTCTATCAAGAAGTCAAGGCCTTGGGGGAATTTGGGAAACGGGTTCTTTCCAACCCTCAGAAAACCGTAGTTATTGCCGGCGGTGCCAAGATTGAGGACAAAATTTCGATCCTCAAGCAATTTGTGCAATCCAAGGTCAAGCGTATCATAATCGGCGGAAAAATGGTAAATGCTTTTCTTCTAGCCAAAATAAGAAAAGATCAGGTCGCTCCCTTAAGCTTGGAGACCATCCCAAATAAATTGATGGGGAAAAGTGATGAAGACCGCCAAACTTTAATAAATGAAACCAAACTGGCTGAGGAAATTCTGGTTCTAGCGGACAAAAACGGGGTCGAAATTGTTTTTCCCGAAGACTATAAGGTAGTTTCGGATTTTCACGATTCGACTTATACGGTAAAAGCCCTACCTGATTTTAATAAAGAACTTCAATTGGACCTCGGCCCCAAAACGATCGAAAATTATTCTCGAACAATTTTGACAGATGATATTGAAAACGTTTTTTGGAATGGGCCTTTGGGCGCCTACGATCACCCAATCTGCAACGCCCATCAGGAAGGGTCTTTGGAACTTGCCAAATTGCTTTTTAGCGCCGTCCTTATCAATCCTAAACTATATGTGGTGATTGGGGGCGGCGATTCAGCCGCTATTCTCAACAAAGTTAGCATCAATGAACTGAAAAACCTGATCAAGAAGCAAATTGAAAAACAACTTCTCCCTCCCATCAACCGCAACCTGCTCACTATTGGGTTTACGGATGAAGAGAGTTACACCCTTTGGAATTATTTTACGTCCAATTTTTTTGTTTCTACCGGAGGGGGCGCTGCGTTAGGGTTCCTGGAAGGTTTTTTGCAGGACACGGGAAAATCCGATTGGGCCAGCTATCTGCCGGGAACAAGGGCATTGATGGAATCGAATCCCACTTGATTTTTATCAATTACACCCGGAGCAAAGGACTCTTCAGCCGCATTGAGTAAAAGAATTAGCCGGGTAAATTCTTTTCTCATTTGTTCATAACAACGCAAGGTGTCCTTTCCCAATCGAACGACATCGTCTCCTTGAAAATTTTCCTTTCGTTTCACAAATAAATCAATGACCGGCTTTATCTCGGGATGAGCACATCCTGTCTGGTTCAGCGTCTCGTCTATCCCGCTGATTTTATCACCCAATGCCTGCATTTTTTTTGATGATGGTCTCGAATGTAACATTTTAATAAGGGAGGTCGTGGCCTTTGTTCCTTCCCGGCTTAACTTGATAAGATCCTTCACCACCTCAATTTTGTATCGCAAAGGCTCCACAATTTCATCGATGCCACCACAGTCGTAATCCTGCCACATAAGTTCAACCATTGCGGCTTCGTCCCTGGAGTTGTCGCAATGGTCATATTCTCCCAAAGACTCGAGCCATAAACTGGAGTAAGCCCAGCGGAATACATCATCCAATTTAATAGGATGCCGGGTCAGGGGTTTGAGGGTCAGACGCTGATCGTTTCCATAGCGAGTTTCATAAATATTGACTTCATCCAAGGGCCCCATATCATCCGTCAGATTCCAGCCCCCCGCGTTGATATGCGCCTGTATCATGGAATATAAATGATGGGGCTTGACCTTATGAATACAAACGATATTGTTGCATTGCACCCCGTAACTGCAAGGGGCACAGGATATTCGTGCCTGAAACAGCACATGACCGGGAGAATAGGGTCCTGTCTCATACGGGTGCGCATGGGCAAAAAACAGACCCACGATTGTGGTTCCCAAGGCCGCAGCAATGTGCATGGTGCCCGTGTCGTTGGTCACCAGATAACGGCACCGTCCCACCCAGGCGATCAATTTGGGGATATTGGTTTTTCCGGTGAGGTTGATAATTTTTTCACTTCTCGTTGCGAGTCGACAAATTTCTCCTGCAATTGGTGCTTCGGATTCCACTCCAAACAAGACGATTCGGGCATTGAGCCCGTCCGCCAGTGAGTCTGCAAGTTCTGCAAAAATGACTGGCGGGCCAACGTCGACCTTCAATACTGGATCCTGCCTGGATACCAATCACTAATTCGTCATCCCTTATTGCTTCACGACTCAGATCCGGCGCAATTAGCGATAAAGGCTCTTCTGGCACATTAATCCTGATGCGCTGGTCTTCGGGACGAACATCGGCACTGCGGGTAAAAATCTCGACCAGATTGAAGGGATTATAATTTCGGTTGAAAGGTTCTATCCCGAAATATTGCATCCAGGGGTGCTCGGTCATACGGTCTCCGGTTTCATTGCAAAGAAATCCACAGACCTTTTTAATCCCCAGGTATAAAATCATTAAGGCGCTGAGCTTGGAGTGGCTGAGGTTCACGACAAGATCGAACCGCTGGGCCTTCACCTCCTCAAGGAAAGATTCCAGGTACTGGTAAATGACCACCCAGCTCAGATCTTGCTCACGTTCTCGCTTTTTGAATTGGCGAATATCGAGAACGATAGAATTGTCGATATCGGGAATATTTGGGATAAAACTCTCAAAATCACTGGAAACCATCAAGGTGATTACAGAATCCGGGTATTTTTGCCGCATTCCGCTGATCAATGGAGTTGCCTGCACCAGATCACCCATTCGAGTCAGGCTCATTATGAGAATACGTTCAGCCATCACTCCTTCTCCTCCATCATTTTCCCTCATGCACCAGTTGATTCACCATCAATAACAGAGTTTCCGGTTTTGTCAAAGCTCCTTCGCCTTTAGCGATATGAGCAATGACGGTTTTCAGAGAAAATTCCGGGGCTCCACGGAACGGCTCAAGGAATTTCGCCAACTCTGTATTTGCTCCGGCTTGTTCGATTAAAACATCCAAAGGCTCTTTTCTGTCGGCCAGCCGCTGTTTCAGAGCTTCAACCTGATCGCCGAAAATGTAGATCAACAATTCCGTCATCCGGTGTTCCATAGTATGTTCCGACAAAACCCGCGTGCGTCCATTAAGAGCAATCGTCTTTCTTTCCTCATCATGCTCCAGATAGTAGGCAATCTTTTTCCTTAAATCGGCAACACTATTAAAGGTAATAATTTCCTCACCTACTCGAAACAGGTCTTTCAATTCCGATCGCTGATCGACGAGCTGGAATCCGCAACAGGCTGGAATTTCGAATGTGCGGGGGTTCACGAAATCGCCTTCGGGATTAATGCTTTCATGAAAGGTGGATGAATGCAGGTTCAAATGGATTTTGGCGGCATTATAAATTTTCACCGTTTCATCGGAAGAAACCCGTTTATTTTCATTCTGTACGCGTTGGCCTAGTGACGATTCCAGTTCCCAACCGGTGCCCCAGATTTTAATATCGTGGTCCAATAACTGAGGAAACGTTTTCCGCCGGTTGTAGTAGGCGGCCCCCATGAAGGAAAGATCGGCTTCATAACTCTTTTTCTCTTCAGGGGTCAGATCATGTATTCGGTGAATATCGGGAAAACATGCTTGTGGGAGGTAGTAAACGCTTTTGGCACCATGGGCTTCCAGCTGATCAAAAAACTCCCCTTGCTGAAAGGTGAAAAAATGATCGTAGGAACTGGCAACATCTTTCCAGTATGGGAGGGTACGGAAATCCTCCACAAACCAAAAGGCAATGGGAACCTGCAACACTTTTAATTTTTGGATGGCTTTCGGGGTCAGAGGCGCCTGGGCAAGAGCCAGAATCAGATCCGGGCGGAAGTCCGCCGCTTTGGCGGCAGTCATATCTCCCATCATATTCATGAAAACAGTCGAAAGGATCTGGGAATTTTCTTTGTTGCGGGTGATTCCATCAAGAGATAAAAAGCCCTCGGCAAACTTATCGCATTCCACCGAGGCTACATGATGACCAAGGTTCTTCAAAGCTTCGGCGCAAAACCGTGCCGTTGGCAGAGACCCGCCGTAAATCGGGTTGACCACGAGAATTCTTAATGAATTGGATTTCAAAACCCCGGCTAATTTCCGGCTCTGTTCCAACCTGTTAAAATAGTCTGGAGATAAGCGAACTGAGGGAAGGTGGCTCAGGATGTTCCAGTTCTCTGGCTTGAAACGGGCTCCAATTTTTGGAGTGGGTTCGGCAACTAAAAACCGGGTGCGTGGCAGAAAGGGTTTGAGATTCACCGCTGAAATGAACGCGTGGAATAATTCCAGTGACGGTTCAATCACGGTAACAGACCTGGAGTAATATCGGTTCAATAATTCCGCAACGTGATAGCCAAACCCCAGCCCATAAACCACATTTTGCAATCCACCTTTGACGGCAAATTCAGAAACCGCTCGGGCGGCTTCATCCTTGGGCCGATAGGTGCTGTGAAGGCTCACAGATCCTACTCTCGGAACCGGATTGCCATCCTTTGACACTATCACCTGGACAGCATCCAGACTCCTCGCACTTTCCACCCTGAGAGCCAAAGCCGGATCGTGATCCCGGAGTAATTTTAGATTTTCATTAAATAGATGCACTCTAAGCTTCCAAGATAAAAGGAGATTTTTAAATCACTCACCCACAAGCTTGATTTACTACGCTCGCAGGGGGCTAAGCTTTCTGCCAAGGTGTTCCTTGAGGTCACAGGCGTCCTTATGGACGGGATCAAACACCAGGATTCTTTCCAATGATTCTTTAGCTTCATCCAATTTATTCATTTTGTACTGTATCCCTGCCAGTCCAAACAGAATATTTAAATTAGCTGGATGAAGTACCAGATATTTATTCAGGAATTTTTCACATTCGGAAAACTCATCTCCTTCGTAGCACAATTCCATGAGTGTGGTTAACGCTAATTGATTTTCCAAGTCGATATCCAGCGCGTGCGCAAAGCAGTCCAGCGCATCCCGTATCATTCCCTTTTGTCGGTAAGCCAAACCCAACCCGGTCCAGGCCTTATCATTATTCGGCAGGATTTCACGAGCTCCGTGAAACCCTTCAATGGCCTCGTCTAAATTTCCTCGCTGCAGTTCAAGGGAACTCAACCCCATGCGGGCAAGAAAGGTTCCGGGTTCAAGAGACAGGGCTTTTAAATATAGCCTCTCAGCCTGCTCCAGGTCTTGCAGGTGCATGCAACAATTGGCCTCGCCACAGATCGCTTCCAGGCAACCGGGAACGGCCTCCCGTAGTTGTCGATAAATGCGAACCGCTCCCTTGAAGTCATTTGCCTGCTCAAGTGTTTTACCTTTCGCCAGCATTTCTTCGATATACAATTCTGATGAATCAGCTCCTTCAGGTTCATCAAAATATTGCGAAGCAACCACCTTCTTTCGGGCAGAAATTTTGTATTGGAAAACAAAAAATCGCCGGAACTCTTCTTCAGATAGGTCGTTGATCGTTATCCGGCCCATGGTGAGGGTTGCGGGATACGTCGGATTATAGTCCTTGAAAACTGGGTCGAGAGTTTCTTCAACCTGACCAATTTCAAACCCCGCTTGCGCAAAAAAATTCTCCATTTCTTTAAAAGTGAAAAAGCGCAAATGGGTCTCATCCAAAATGCCTTCTTTTTGATACGTCCAGTTTCCTTCCACCAGATGATGAACCACCCCATGAAACTGCACATTAGGAAGACTGGCAACCACCGTTCCCTCAGTCTTCAGGTATTTCCGTAGATTTTTCAGGACTGTAAGCGGGTCGATGAGATGCTCCAGCACATCCGCGAATAAAATACAGTCGAAGCTGTTTTCGGCATAGGGCAAATCCAGCGTTTCAATATTGCCTTCAATCACCTCATCCAACACCTCACGCGCCAACCGAGCCGCTTCAGGGTCCTGCTCTACGCCGGCGACGAATACCCCTCCCCTCTTTTTCAATTCATTCCCGGTGCCTCCGGCGGCACAGCCGATTTCCAGGATGCAGGAGGCATCTTCAGGCACGAGGGGAAGAATATCCATTCGGACGTTCTGGTAATACGAGTCAGGTTTGTCGCTCACCAACTTCGCTCCACCTTTTTCCCTGAAGTGATTATCCAGCGTTTCCAACATGAATTTTGCCCGATGGTCATAGGTATGACGTTTAAGCACTTCTTCTTGGCCTTCCCTGGCGATCCGAAGTCTTTCATCGGGGTGGTCCAGATAATATCGAATCCGTTCGATAAGGTTATCTTCGTTATAAATGACCAAATGTTTATTATCCTGAAACATGTCTTTCAGGCCGCTTCCCGGCGCTTCGTCTGTAACCAGCAGACGGCCACTGCACAGCGCCTCGAACACTCGCATATTGAGGTCGTTGTTAACCGCCTCATTGAATACGATCCTGCACTCGGAAAATACCTCCGCCATTTCATCCATGAATTTGCGGTCGCAATGCAGGGAAAAATGTTCATCGATCCGATACAGTAGTTTTTTTCGGCGCACGTGAGCGGTCGTCAACGATCCCACGAAGCCCACGTCGTATTTCTCATCACGATTTTTCTCGCCATGAATTTCAGGATCACACCCGAGGGGAAGCCAGAAAACCTGCTTATATCCTGCCGTCTTCATCGGCTCCACATACGCTTTTTGCGCGAGGAATATAAAATCGAAGTGCCTAGCAATTTCCTTATGGCGTTCAAAATGAATGTGGGAATCGATCAGGTAACAGGCTTTGGGAATCGAATGATCCTTTAAATCCGGCGGGATGGACCCGAGCCCCGTCTCCACCCAAAAATAAAGATCCGGGCTCCACCCGTCCGACAGCTGGCTCAGCATGTGGGACAATGGGGCGGAAACCTCGCAGGGAATATCCTGCGGAGCAACTTTCCATTTCAAGGCTTCAAGATTCCATTGCTTAATAATTTCATTTGTGATCATGGCCCCGGCGGTGACCACGTTGTGCGCTTTTCTGAGTGCCCGTTCCATATAATGGGCAGTGGTCACAGGGTATGACACATAATTCATCAGAATGTTTTTGCGTGGCTTTTCATGGAACCTTTCAGTAGACCCGTTCAAAGAAACTCCCGTCGCCTCCAGAAAATCGACAATTCTTTCCTTTATCGTCTCCGTCCATGATTTTATGAAAACCGTCTGTCCAAATTTTTGTTCGACCGTTTTGCGGGCTTCGGCTCCCATTGTTTTAGCTTTTTCAGGGTCCATCAATAATTCCGCCACATGGGATCGCAAATAGTGGATGTCGTCCGAAATGTAGCCGCTAATCCCATTTTCAATCGGAGAAGTTCGGCTTGCGGTCGATATAACCGGCATACCCGTGGCCATTGCTTCCAGCATGGACAGGTTGTACCCGTCTTCGTAAGCATCCACCGTTGTGATCAGATATAACCGGGAGGTGCAGTAGTGATCTTTTAAATCCTGAAGGCTTGTAGAAAGCCGGGCCTCAGGAATCGAAGGGTTCATTCCCAGGGTGACGGCTGGTAACCCTGCGATGATCTTTTCGCTTGCAGTGAAGCCCAGCATAAGATCTTTTTCCTTCAGCAGGTTCCCCACTCTGAGAATGCAGGAATTCTCCCCCGTATAAGCGTCGAATTCATCAACATTGATTCCAGGGGGAATCACCTTGCCTTCCAAACCCCAATCGCTTTTTTTGCTTTCAGAAATGAATACTTTTTTTACAGGTTTTAAAAATGGCTGAATTTTCGATAGATACTCCTCCCGATTTACCGTGCTTTTCCCAGATCAATTTCCGTGGTCAGCCGGTTGTGGAAAACCAATATTTTAGGTAAGGTGTAATCCCTGATCTCTATCAGATCTTTTACATTATGGGCAATCACCAGATCGACTGCATTCTGGTCAAGTTGTTCCATTGCGTCCTGAATCGATAACAAGCGCACATTTTCCGGTACAGGGCGCATGTTTGTGTCCCAGCGTCTGATTTTCTCAAAGGCAATTTCAGGCTCGACCACCAGAAATTCGTGGCCGATTTTTGCGAGAAGACAAAGATAAGGCTCGTGCCAGTTAAAGGTCAGGATTTTGAGATTCATGAAAAATAATTGCTCCTGTAATGAGTTACCGTTGTTACCTTTTCGGTTTCTTGAAAGAATCCCTTTATCCTTAATTAGGAATTAGCAGGATTAATAAATATTCCAAAATACTTGTTTTTTTGTAACTATTTAGTCATTTTTTTCATCCAATTTGGAAGTCCATCACTTTAATAATTTGGGAGTTGCAATCCATCAATGTACGATCCTAATTCAAAGCGCATTCAAGGCCGTGAAAAGCTGATCCAATACCGAAAAGCCCTTGCGAAAAAGCAACAATGGGAGGGAGAAATGCCTATGGGTGAAGGGGAGTTGAACCGGGACGGCAACCCTAAAGTCCCTCCGGGACAAAGAGTGACTGAAAACTGGCCGGTTCTGGACTTGGGATTTCAACCGGAACTAGACGAAATCACCTGGAATCTGACCGTTTCCGGTTTGGTAAAAAACGTCAAAACCTTTTCCTGGGAAGAATTTATGGCGTTTCCGCAAGTCGAGGATGTATCGGATTTTCACTGTGTGACTTCGTGGAGCCGGATGGACAATCATTGGCAGGGAGTGCGGTTTCGGGACATCGTCAACCAATGCGAACTGCTTCCCGGCGCCAAATATGTCTATATTAAAGCCTATGACGCCTATTCCACCAACCTGCCGCTGGAGGAAGCCATGAAGGAAGACGTACTCCTCGTGCACAATTGGGAAGGACACCCCATCACCCGGGATCACGGCGGCCCGGTCCGCATGATCACCCCGCAACTCTATGCCTGGAAGGGGGCTAAATGGATTGGGGAAATTGTTATTCGTGATTATGACGAGAAGGGGTTCTGGGAAAAGCGCGGTTATTCCAACACGGCGGAACCCTGGTTGAACGACCGGTATTCTTAAAAATTAAAACTAATAAATACAACTAGTTACATGGACTCTTCTGCTTTATAAACACTTTAATTATTGTTGCTCAATCGTTACCTACGCTTGACCCCGCCTTAACTCAGATTTTTTATCCTGTATCCAATATTTAGTGAATTGTTTTATCCACAATTTGGATAAGGGATAAATAATGACTTTTTCTAATACTCAAATTCGGTTGCCGATCGTTGCCCTGGTTATTGCCTGCGTTGCATTCTTATCTTTTCCGGCCACAATAGGAATCGCTAAAGCTAAAGTGGTACAAACTACATCCGGCAAGCTCCTCGTCTACCCGGATCAAAAACTTGAAAAAATAAACGCCCTAGTTTATGACAAAAAAATTCAAGATAAAATAATAAGTGTGATCACCCATTACAAAACCGGTCTTAAAGAAGAGCAAATGGATCAAATTTCCCAACACATCCTCAAGCAAAGCAAAAAATATGGGTACGATCCGTTATTTCTGACCGCTTTGATCATTACCGAAAGCTCCTTCAACCACCGGGCCAAGTCCAAAGTAGGCGCTCTGGGTTTGATGCAGATCCGCCCGAAAACAGGGGAAGCATTAGCTTCGGAAGCGAACATGCTCTGGAGTGGAAAAAGCACGCTGTATCATCCAGAAAAGAATATCGCTCTTGGATCTTATTATTTGAACAAATTGGTCAAGCGGTTTGGAAAAATGCACACGGCTCTGGAAGCCTACAATCACGGCCCCACGCGCATCGCCAGCTATCTAAGAAGTGGAAAGCATCCTAAAGATTATTCGGGAAAAGTATTCTCAGTCTACAATAAAATCAAACTGAATAAAGCGGATTCATAAAAGCCCTTATAGCATAAAGGCTTTTTTATTGAAGTTATGGTAGCACCTGGCAGAGGGATAGCACACTAAATCTATGGTTGGTCAAAAATATCTACGTAGGTAACTAAAAAAGGAAACTGAAAAGGGGTTTTTACTCACGTAAGTTTGGCCCTAGAATAAACTTTTCATATTTATTGTATCTCTCATTTTCCTTAACGGTATACGGAGACGGAGAAAGCCGTTCTTATACCCTCAATTGCAACTGCCTTTTCATCCAACTTATTTTGGGAAAGATATTCATCTATTAGACGATAATTGTCATCCTTTTGTTTATCTTCAAGCTGGTCCCACTTTCCGTTATTAAGTCTAACATAAAAAGCAATGATTTGATCAATTTTGAGATCTTTTACTGTTGAAAGGTTTGTTGGATTAAAAATCTTTTTTAACCTTTCATTGGCTTTTTCAATCAAAGCGTTTTCTTTCTCCCGACCCTCCTCGTCCTTTTTTTCATCTATAGCCTTCACCAACCTTTCATCAGCTTCTACCTTGGCTTTTTTAGCATTCACATAAGTATCAAATACGGTTGCCGATATTGCCTCGATCTGCCTTTTAGTTTTTTGGGTTGCATTCCCGACGGATTCATTCACCTTACGCTTAACTGCCAAATGGGAGCAGGTATTGTCGTAGCGAATGAGTTCCGCCCTCGCTTGAAAAAAATCGACCTCAGTACTAAGCCCCTCTAGAGCCAAAGCCCTAGATTTTCTATCTACGTCAATCGCCTCCTGAACTTCACTTATGTCAGGAGCTACAATAAAATTCGCCAACTCGGAATCGAAGGAGTTTTCCAAAAACCCAAACCCAGCGGCGGCCCCACCGGCAACGGCCCCACCAGCACCAGAAAACCCAAGAATAGCCCCTGTAAGAGCTCCAACATTGCTCAAAATATCGCGATCCGCATTTACTTTAGCTTGAGCTTTACCGAGGCGATCGAACCAGACACTGCATAATTCGTCTGAAAGGGCAATGCCCGCATGCATATAAAAGCTAACCCTCTCCTTATCTTTAGGACATGCTGCGGCTTCCTGCAATTTATGGAAAAAAGTGGCTTTTAGAAATAGTCCCGTATCATTACCTTTGCTTATGATAGGATTGCACTCACCGTTACCGCTTGCACCATTATTTTTGGCATTTTCTTCACCTGAAGCATCACTAGACTTACCTGAACCATCACCAGATGCAGTACCCTCCTCCTGGCTACCACCGGCACTTTCATCAGGCTTAGGGTTCGGATTATTTACACCATTTTTCTGTTCAATATTTTCTTTTACATTTTCCGGGAAGGAACCACGAAACTTTTCTATAGCCTTGTCAACGTCGCTACTATTTTCAACCTCCATAGGTTTAGGATTGAGCACAGCGTCTAGCCGTTGTCCTCCATTAATACAACCACTGGAGATCAAACAAAAAAAGATCAAAACAACCAAGATGAAATGCATAATTCCTCCAACGTTAGCTTAACTTGCTTAGCAGGAAATATATGCTCGACTAAGACTCTGTCAACAGTGCCATACCGATATTTATAGTCAGTATTATTCATATGACAGAATGGCTGAAAATCCCATCCATCTTTACTATCGCTCCAGAGAGAGCAATTAATATGGCGAATAAAGAGCAGACTAGGTCACGCGGAAGGTTTTTAACTTGGAAAACGATGGCGAGCTCATAATGGTTTTGACTCCTTCGTCGCTGATTCCAGTGTCAAACATCAAGAGGGTTTCGATATTGGTGAGAGTTTTTGTATTTGCCAGGGCTTTTACGGAATCCTGATACAAATAGTTTCTAGCGATATTTAAATGCTTAACGCGCTGCAGGGACTTCGATTTTGCTAATATTTTGATTCCTTTAGCCGTCACATTGGTCCGGTAAAAATTAAGTTTTCGCAAATTGGCAAAGGTCGCGGATTTTGCCAGGGCGATCAGGGTGTCGTCGCCCACCTCATTTTCCTGAAGAATCAGGACCTGCAGTTTATTGAACTCACCTGAATTGGCAATGGCTAACCCACCCTCCGATCCCATATTGTTGAAACGAAGATCCAAAAGAGACAGGTTGGACGCAAAACCAGCTTTGGCTATGGCGGCGGTCCCGCTGTCGGAAATATTATTATCGCCGATATAAAGCCGTTTCAATTTTTTCAGACGATCACAACCGGCCAAAAGGATGGCGCCTTTATGGGTCAGGGAGTTTTTGGTCAAGTCCAGGTTCTCAACTTCTCCCAGTTTATCTGACAAAATCAAAGCCTCCATGCCCTCATCGCCGATGAACTTGCCATTCAACTCGAGCGAATCCCCATCTTCGGACAGGCCTTCGGTTATCAGCCTGTCTATATACACCAATTTAGCCGAGGTGATCATTTTACTTGGAATCCATTTTAAGATTAATGGCGCAACGAAAGCCGATATCGTTGAACCCACGGGAAAAAGGATAACTCCAATCCCGGTATCCGGTTTTCATGGCCATTATACTGTCGGACCAGGAGCCGCCCCGGCGGACCTTCATTTTACCGTCAATGGGTCCTCTGGGATTATACATAATTTCTCTGAAATAATAGCGGATTGAGAACCAATCGCTCACCCACTCCCAGACATTGCCCGCCATGTCATAGATTCCGTTCTTATTGGGGGCGAAGCTGCCCACGGGAGTGCCCTTATCCTTGAGCTTCAACCCTCCCCGCGCCTGTGGCTGTTCCGGGTTAAAATCCGGCCCCCACGGGAATTCACAGCCATTTTGCCCCTGCGCCGCCCGTTCCCATTGCGCTTCACTCGGCAAAGATTTTCCTTTCAGATGGCAATAATCCGCCGCTTCATACCAACTGATTTTGCTCACGGGACAATTATTGCAATGAGAAAACTGACTGCGGCGGAGAAAATGCTCAGGAAAAACCATTTCAAACTTTTCATTGGTAAGTTCATACTTATCGATCATGAACGCATCGAGATAAACCAGATGAGCCGGCGACCCATGTTGAGGACCAAATCGGTCACACCCTCTTTTATAAGTCCCAGCCGGAATGAGAACCATATCCTCAGGAACTTCTCCTATCCTGGAGGTGGGTTCCGAATGCGCGGCCACGGGAGCTATAAGTAACAGGCAGAATATGAAATATCCAAATAAATGCACAAATAAAAAGCCGCTGGGATAGGGGTCAATTAATATTAACAACTCATGCTTTCAAATTTTCCAGAATAGCGAGTGTGGCTTTGGATTGATTCAGAGTGTAAAAATGAATTCCCGGCACGCCACTCTTTAAAAGTTCATCGCATTGAGTGGTAGCATGCTCGACCCCTATCTGCCGGACGGCAGCGGCGTCTTCCTGGTTCTGTTCCAAACGTTCCATAAGTTCCGGAGGAATGGAGGCCCCACACATTTTAGTGAACCTTTGAGTTTGTTTCGCATTGATAATCGGCATAATGCCTGGAATAATGGGCACTTGAATACCGCTGGCACGCGCCCGCTCAAGAAAATCAAAAAAATACCGATTATCGAAAAACAATTGCGTCACAATGAAGTCGGCTCCCGCGTCCAGTTTTCTTTTAAGATTGTCCAGGTCAATTTTTAAATCAGGACTCTCTATATGTCCCTCAGGATAACCCGCAACCCCTAAGCAAAACGAATAGTGCTTGCGAATAAAGCCCACCAACTCACTGCCAAAACCAAAGCCATTTTTTGTTTTTACAAAACTATCCTCTCTCTTTGGTGGGTCGCCTCTCAGAGCCAGAATATTTTCGATCCCATCTTCTTTCAGCCGATCTAAAATACTCCTGATTTCATCGGTGGTGTGGCCCACACAAGTCAAATGAGCCATGCCCTCCAAGCCAATTTGATGTTTGATCCGCCCAACCAAATCAAGAGTTTTTGTCCGCGTACTGCCACCCGCCCCATAAGTGACGGAAACATACCCAGGGTTCCAGGATTTCAGGTTTTCAATGGTTTGGAATAATTGTTCAAATCCGTCATCAGTTTTTGGTGGGAAAAATTCAAACGAAAATGGATGCAAACCCTGCTTCAATATCTCACTAATTTTCATAATGTTATTTCAAATAATTAAAAAAAACTCCCTTAAAACGAAAAATATCAACTTTTCACATCGCAAGGGATTGGGCTTATTCAATACAATGCAGCCATTGGATAAATATAATAACAGGAAACAAAAAATCGACCAATAAATAGTAGAAACTTCGGGATAGTGAAACCTTGTAACTGGAAGGGGTGTGAACGTAGAGACCTAATAGATATCAAATTTTTTCAAATAACCAACAAAGGTAACAACGTTGACTAATTCGACAGGCTCCTCCTCGATAAACCGGATGGCCTCATCGGAAAAATACCCCGTAGTTATAAAAATTCCACGCGAAGCGCCCTCACCTTTCACGGTATCCAGGAATCCTTTTACTTTCATTATATCAACGGTTCGATTGGGAGGATCAATGATGCAGAGGGCAAGGTAGGTTCCACCGATAACTGGAGTTTCATCATTCATGAATATCTCCAATTCATGGTCGGTTGCCCAAACGGAATGGACGTATTCCAAGTTAAACTTTTTCAGAAATTCGAGGCATTTCTCTTTGAAAGCGTCGGGTTCAATCAGGTACAGGGGTTTGTCTTCGGGGTTGGCATAGTGAATCTGCTCCACAGGGGGAGGTGGAGAGGTGTTTTTCAGGAAAAGGATGAGAACCAATCCCAAAACGATAGCACCGAATGCAATTATAAATATGCCCACTTATTTTATCATTTCATCCCAGATTTTTTCTTTCTTACCTTCTTTGATATGCCGGTCATGAACAATCATTTGTTTTATGGCAACCCAAAAAACCCACGCCACAAACAATAACATCGTTCCGATAGGGATATTATCCGGCTTGGTGGCAATCAATAAAAAGTTTTCTAATCCAGAATTTTCCATAATTTATTCTAACCGAGATATTGAAACATTAAAATCTATAGAGATATTTTACCCTAATTTAGGCGATCAAACAAATTCTATTCTATGGGCTCCTCTTCCTGATCCTCGGATAAATCTTCCTCCTCACCTTCAGATCCAGCATCATCCTCAGCCCCGGATTCTACGGCGCCATTGCTACTACCCCCACCGCTTGCTTCATCACCGAGAACCCAATCAAAATCGACATCCGCCAAATTATAAGCAATGATAAAATCCTTGACCGCATCAATCTGTTGATCGACATTTCCAACGGTTTTCAGCTTATCAAACTTTGTCTTGACCAAATACTCATTACCCTTCTTATCCCAGTGAGCCGGCATTTTGGTCCAGGGAATCAATTCACGGGTGTCTTTCAGCCAGCGAGGAATCCAATCTTGTCGCAACCGTGCACTGGCAATGGAAAAGTCAATGCCCTTTGCCCCTTCATCATGGCACTTTCCGCAATCCATATAATTGACGATTCCCGCACCTGTTTGCACGACGGATTTATCTTTCCTGATGTTAACCCCGGCCTCGTAATTAATTTTTTGAGGCGCGAGCGCTTCAAAGTAGGCAGTGAGATCGCGTACTTCTGTATCCGTCAGATTGAATGTGGGCATTCGTACTTTCACCCAGCTTCTGACTTCTGTTGGATTTTTCAGAAAGGAGAATAACCACGAGCCTTTAATTCGTTCCCCCACGTGATACGAACCATAATCGAGCGGCGGAGGATATTGAGCTGTGCCACTGAGATATTTCTGAATACGGCCGCCTTCACCCTCGACGTGGTGACATCCTTTACAATTGTATCGATCTATGAGACGACGCCCTGTTTCCAGGGTTTTCTCTTTTTCTGTCAATACTTTACGATATTTCTCAGGAACTTTGGTTCCATTGAACCCTTTAAGAAGAACCACAAGCGCATCAATATCTTCTTCAGAGAGGTGAAAATTAGGCATCTTATCCAGAACTCTTTCGGTCCTGAATGTGCTCGGCTCTTTCAATTTAGCCCTTACCCATGACTCCCAGGTATGTGGGATATGAGCATCGCCAAACTCAAGCTCCAGAATAAGTTTTCGCCCGAATGCGGACAATTCCGGTGCAATGCGCCCTTCATTTTCCATTCCCTTGATATCATGACATGCAAAACATCCACGCGCACGAACCACGCTCTCGCCATGCTCAATCATTTTTGGATGATTCAGCCGGGCCGCAATTCCTGCAATGTGCTTCGGTTTGCCAAACTGCATCAGATACGCTGCAATATTAGACGCTTGACCCTTGGTAAGCCTGAGGTCTGGCATTTTACTCTTATCATTATAATGAGTCGGGTTTCCCACCCAACTGACCAACCAGTCCGCATTGACCTTGCTTCCTATATTACTCAAATTGGGAGCAAAGGACTCTCCCTTGCCGTTCAACTGATGACAAGCCAGACACCCGACACCTTCAAATTCCTTTTGCCCTTTTTCAGGGTCACCGGACTCTAATTTATAAGAAGGCTTATAGGCCTTATCCGATACAGACAGAAGATAGGCTGTGACACCAAGAGCATCTTTATCATTGAAACCAAAATCCGGCATCCGGGTTTTGGGTAAATACTCTCTGGGATTCTTGACCCAACGATACAACCAACTAGGATTTACTTTAGATCCAACTCGCAACAGACTGGGACCTACCTTGGCTTCCTGAGAATATCCGTCAGCCAGATGACATCCATGACAACCCAGTTTCACGAATAAGTTTTTACCCTTAGATAAAACCGGGGCGCCCTTAAGGTTTAAAACCTCCGCATGGCAATTCCTGCAATTGGATTCCATGAACTTTCCTTGCAGTATAGGCTCATTGATCTCGGCGGTCTGATCCGTCTCGTGATGAGATCCGTGGGCGTCTTCCGCAGGTGCGGTAGCAGTACCCTGCCCTAAATGACACCAGGTACAACCGGTTCTATCCGGTGGATGATTATCTATCAAACCTTCCAGGTTTGGGTGAGTTTTAAGAGGGTTTTTAAAATCCTTGTAATAATTATCCTTATAGGAGGTATGACAGGTCATGCATCTGTCAACCCGGTAAATAATTTCAGAAAAACTATTGATGCCGAAACCAGGAATAACCGTCTGCAGAACTTCCGCAGGTCTCCAGATAAAAGGGAAGGGTTTGTAATAATCCATGGTCAATTGGATTTGCTCTCTCTTGAGGGTCAATCCCTTTAACTCTTTCTCCAAATTGACGTATTTTGCCTTAAATTCCATCAAATTGGATTCTGCCAGGTCGTATTTCTTTTGCTCTATTGCAACCTTCGGATCCCATTGCTTGAACTCTTTTTCCAGGGATTTATAGGTCGCTAGCTGAACATCGTAGTTTTCGCCGCCATGCAATGCTTTTTTATAATAATAATAAGCCTCATCCAATCGACTTCCGGTAAACTTCTTCTCTTCCTTGATCTCAGCAAGGGCTACCTGAGCCACACTCAGCTGATCCACCAAAGTCTGGTACTCCTTGGAGTCCTCCAGCTTTCCCAGTTCCTGTTGCAAGCCCTCTTTAATCTGGTTTTCTTTGGAGGCAAGATCGCTATTTGTTTTCTTCCAGTCGCCCTCGGCTCTTGCATACTGAACCTTGAAATATTCCTCCTGGTGTTCCTTGAACCCGCGCCGGGCATACTCGTCATCCCAAAGCGCCCAAAGGGTAACCAACAGCGCGGCCCCCGAAACAAGGAAGAACACAAAGCTAAAGGAAACTTTTTCTACAGGAATGTAACCTTCATTTTTCTCTTGATCGTCCAATGATCTAACCCTTAGAAAATTCTAGTTAAACATTAAACCAGGGAGTCACCCAGATATATTTGATGTTAAAACCCAGGCGTAAAACAATTTTAACCACAATCCCTATCATTATGAGCACCAGCTGGATCTTCAAAAACATCCGAACAAAACCAACGCTTTTGAGAGCTTTTCTTTCCATAAACATGTAAATGCCAGTGCCTACAGCAAAGTAGCCCAAAACCACCACGCCACCGAAAAACATTGCCATATTGTAGGAACGAACTCCAAACGCATAAGGCAAATCAACACTTACCAGCGCTACTACCTTATGCGGGTCCCAAAATTGCCAGGGCATGAACAGGTTCCACCCAGGGCCTCGTAGAAAAACCCCCATAATAATCAAGGCAATCCATAAGACTAAAAAGCCAAAACTATAGACCCATATCGCAAATTTTCTCTCGGTATAGGTGTAGTAGCCGTTACCTTTGGGATTAACATCCAGATAGGGAATCAACATGAGGCCGACAATGATCAGAACCGGCGCGACAACCCCTGCAAACCAGGGATCAAAATATACCAGGATGTCCTGCAAGCCCAGGAAGTACCAAGGGGCTTTGGATGGATTGGGTGTTTTGGTCGGGTTTGCGGCCTCTTCAAGAGGTGCGTCGATAGAAATAGACCATACAGTCAAAAGCAGTATGGTAATTATGGCGCAAAGAAACTCTATCCGCACCAGATAAGGCCAGACATGGACCTTTTCGGCAACCGCCTCTATTTTTTTCCTGGCAGGCTCAGCCATAAAACAAATCCTTTCCCATTAACTCAAAATTGCATACTGGAAAATTACAGGGGACCTGATATTCCACCGTCTTTTCTTATCCGCCAGAAATGTACTATCATTAAAGCGCCAGCAACCAGTGGGATAAATATACAATGCAACACATAAAATCTTAGAAGCGCAGGAGGCCCGACAACACTACCTCCTATCAATACCGACCGGGCATCGTACCTCGGGCTGACTCCAAATACAAATTCCTGAAATGGCCCCTCATGTCCAAGAAACGGGGTGGCGCGAGCCATATTAGTTCCGACTGTTACCGCCCACATTGCCAATTGATCCCAGGGAAGGAGATATCCTGTGAAACTCAGCAGAAGGGTAAAAGTAACGAGGAATACGCCAATGACCCAATTGAACTCCCGGGGCGGCTTGTAGGAACCGGTCAGAAAAACCCGGAACATATGCAACCAGACAGTGATCACCATCGCATGTGCCGCCCAGCGATGCATATTCCGCATCAACATCCCGAAGGGCACGTCATACTGCAAATATTTCATATCGAAATAGGCATACTCACCCACCGGGCGGTAATAGAACATCAGGATCACGCCCGTGACTACCGTTGACAAAAACAGGAGAAAAGTGATCCCTCCCATACACCAGGTAAATTTGATGCGCAACGCATGCCGGTGAATCTTGACGGGATGCAAGTGCATCCAGACATTACTGGCAATTTGCAGAACCCTATTCCTCGGCGTATCGGCATATCCATGCCGAAACGAAGAGGTCCAAATCTGGGATTCTGTAATTGATTTAGCAATTTCGCCAAAAATCTTGCCGCTTTTAATCTTATTCATTATTTCGGCGATATTTGGAATTTCAGGTTGTTTTGTTGCCAAAACTTTAACCCCCCATAAAAAAAAGCAATGAACTCAAGCTAAAACTCAAGGTCAACGTAAATTTAAAAAAAATTCAAACTCTTAACTTGGCTTCGGGTTTGCCCCACTCATCTTTTTCGTAAAGAAACTTTTTGCTTTTATCAATTTCAATCTGGCCATCCGGGCCCAGCGAAATTTTCAAACGCTCCAATGCTCTGGGTGCCGGACCTTCAAAGTTAACGCCGATTTTGGTAAATCCGCTTCCGTGACAGGGGCATTTGTACTTACTCTCTGTTTTCAGCCACCTGGGCGTACATCCAAGATGGGTGCAAAGGGCAAAAATAACGTAAATCCCCTCTAAATCGCGAACGATCCATACCCGTTGGTCTTTAACCCATTTCGTGCTCACTTCGCCAACCGTGTAATCACTGGGCAAACCTGCCTTAAATATGGGAGACGGTTCGAACAAAACCCTGGGAAAAAGAAGGCGCAAAAAATATGCTGATGATAATCCCAGGGCGCCTAAAAAACTCGCCCAACCCGCCAGCGAAAAAAAATCTCGGCGGGAGTAAAGATTATCGACAACAGCTTCCTTGCTATCTTTTTTTCCTTTGTCTTTTGCCGTACCAGGCTCGGGTTTTTTTACTTCGGTGGTTTCAGCCATAATAAAACCTGATTATTCAAGTGGATGAATTATAAAAATATGGGTTTAAGCGCTAGCTAGATTTAATCAAAGAGTTGGTTTTTAACATAATTGAAAAATCGAGTCAAGACAAGATGTTAAATCAGTTTTTTCCTTAACTATTTATTTTCGCAGGGCTTCAACACAAGCCCTTGCCGCCTCCCTAACCCCCAACAACTGGGTGGAAACCCCACAAGACAGACTTGCCAGTGAATTTACCGGCAAACCTTTTTTTATGGCTAATAATATCAAAGGGATAATTTCCGATGCATGTCTTGAAACGACTTGTCCGCCGATGACACTCTTGGAGGATTTATCAGCAACAATTTTGATAAACCCTGAAGCATCCGCACGGATCAGAGAATAATCCAGCTGATCTTCATTGCATCTTCCCTCCACCGCCCGGAAACCCTTGTGATGGGCGGTGCCAGCATAACAACCTACGGTAGCAACTTCAAGGCTGGTATAGACAATTCGGGGAATCCAATCTTTGTTGAGGTGCGCTTTTTTCCCCAAAGCATTTTCCGCAGCAACCCTTCCTTCCTCTTCAGATAGTCCGTGAAACCCACGTCGCCCTGTAACACTTCCAACAGCATATACCCCGCTTAATGTAGTTTCCTGTTTCTCATTAACCAGGACTTGCCCTTTTTCTCCAAGACGCAATCCCAGTATTTCAGTGTCCAATCCCTCAACGCGGGGTTTTCTGCTTGTATTTAAAATAATGGTTTGGACTGAAAATTTCACCCCTCCATCCAGGGAGATATCGATAGCATCCGTATCTTTAAAAATTGAAATCACTTTTTTATTAAGAAGAAGCTTAATTTTTTGCCTCTTCATCTCGCCTTCAATTGCTTCTATGACATCCGGGTCCTGTTCTGGAAGCAGACGGGGAGCCTCATCGCACAAAAAGGTTTTACTACCCAATTTATTGTACAAGGCGGCCAATTCACACCCACCGCCATCACCGCCTAGAATCAAAACACTTCTCGGCACTTTTCCAACATTAAATACATCATCAACAGAAATGATCCGCTCTTCATCAAATGGTATCGTTGCCGGGGCTTCAATACCGGAGCCGGTAGCGAGAATAATTTTTTGGGCTTTAATTATCTTTTCTTCATCAGCACCCTGGACCCGGATCTCATTGGCCCCAACCAACAAGCCCTCCCCAATCTCGATATGGACTCCTTTCGCCTTGAGAGTCGATTCCCACTTCTCTGTAACCGACTGAGCGAACTTTCTCGTTTCTTCAAATAATTCTGAAAAATCGTCTGTTTTATTCTCAGTCTCTTTCCCCTCTGACCTCTGGAGTCGCCTGTTGAACCCGTTTCTCTCCAATTGACTCATCATGTGCCGATAGGGATACAGGCCCTTATGAAAGCACCTGCCCCCTATGGTGTGATTTTCTATCAAACAGACTTTGGCATTCAACTCCGCCGCTCGTTTCGCCGCAGAAATGCCTGAAATGCCTGCCCCTATAATAGCAATATCAAATTCAACCATAAACCAGAAATCTTCTTTTTAAAGGGAAACGCGAGATATTAGACCATACTTGCAACGCTCGGGATACTTTGAAGCGCACGACCCAACAGAATAGAATAAGGATGACTTAACCTCAACCCATGTGGAGAACGCCAGCAAGGGCGAGAAGAACCAGCCCCACCGAAGCAATGATTGCGTGGGCTGTAACATTGGCCCTTCTGCTGAGGGGAATGATTAAGGCGAAGTAAACAAATACAAGATAATTTAAAAGGCTGTTTTTATCTTGATAAAAGTGGTTCCACCCAAGAAAGCACAAATAGCAAATAAGGACAGAATAAAATACGTAGCGGTGAAGATTGTACCGCTTCTTTCGCATATCTGCAGGGAGCATACTGACTCCCACCATGACATTGGAGACTGTCATCAGGAGCGCGCAGAATATGAAAAGAAAACCTGGATTGAGAAATAAATCTTCTAGGGTCGTGATGTGCATGGGAGAACGGCGCCTGATTCCCTGCACCGAAGAAAAATTTATAGTTTTTAAAACTATGAATCTTACAAATTATAAAAACCGAGATACTGCCTGTCCGTAGAAGCTAACTGATAAATGCCCGACACTCTTTCGTAAAGAAACTTTATGGACACCTCTGAAAATTAGTTTATTACGGGAAATCGAACATGGCACAAGGATTTCTTATATCGGTGGCACGGGCTTTCTAGCCCGTGCGGACAGGCTGGAAAGGCGGAATTAAATTCCGCACTTCCGTATAACCTTTAAGGGCAGGTCGCCTGTCCCACTATAACAAAGCCATCTCCTTAAATTAACGATTAGGAACATTTAGTCTATTTTTAGAAATGCCCTTATGAAACTCCCAGTCGTCTATGGCCTTCCGAGAACCATCACTCTGCAATTTCCACTTGATTCCTCCCCTTCCGCTTGGCCACATACAGAGCTTTATCTGCTCTTTCAAACAAGGAGAGTTCTGTGTCCTCTGGCTGGACACAAGCAACACCAAGGCTCACCGTGACTTTCATATTTTTTTCTTTATCAATGTAATAATCTTTCTCAACTCCCTGACGAACCTTTTCTGCCAATTTTGCGGCATTTCCCAGGTCGGCTCCGCCTAAAATGACAACAAACTCCTCTCCTCCATACCTAAACACCAAATCTGAAGCTCTAAGACTCTCTTGAACGGATGCGGCAACGGATCTCAAAACCCGATCACCTGCCTTATGCCCATATTGATCATTAAATTTTTTAAAATGGTCGATATCGATCACCAACAAGCAAAAAGGTTCATTCACTCTGGAGAACTCACGAATCATTTGGCTGATTTTCATGTTATAGGCATTTCTATTCAGCACGTTGGTGAGAGCATCCACGAGCGCTTTGGCTTCCGTTTGCTCTAGTTTGGATGATAGAGATTGAGTGGTCCTTCGGTATTCGTTCAATTCCTTTTTAATGGACTGGGAGCTGATTCTTACTTTTTTAATTTCCGCGATGATCCCATCTTTAAGCGCCAAAATATCATCAATATTCCCTGCGGCCTGAATTTCTTCAATACTCAACTCCATTTTCTGATCAAAATCTATGGTAGTTGATGTAATTTCCTGGATAGCGCCGGTGAGATCAAGAACAATCTGTTTGACCGTATCGTTTTTTGTTTCCAGGAAACTGACTTCCAAATGCTGGCGAGAGAAAAAATCTTCAATATCTTTTGCGAGACCGGAAACGGGTTTGGGGCGAGTCACTTTTTTAACGACCGTCCCCAGACTCTCCAAATTCTCACAGAGAGCATCTTTTTTGGGGATCAGTTTGCAAATTCCTTCGATACAAACCATGAGCAGTCGGGAGATTCGCTCATTGAATTCCTTAGTTGCGGAATTTTCCACGGGTACTTTCTTTTCAGGTTTCGTATTTTTCCTGAACATGTCCATGATCACTTTCCGGCTTAAAAGGCGGGCTCCAAAAAGATAAAAAAGAGATTCAATTCATCGCTAATGATGAAATTAAATTGATGAGCCAGAATCAGAAAATACAACCAAAGAAAATGAATGCCGATGGGGAGATTCGAACTCCCACGGATCGCTCCATACGCCCCTCAAGCGCACGTGTCTACCAGTTCCACCACATCGGCACTTTCAATAAAACCAGTAAACTCTATTTGGAGGGAAGAGGCTCAACAGGTGCTTCCTGGCTCTTAACAGGCTGTTCAATACCTTGCATGATCGATCGAGAATCCTTTTTTGTTGAAAGTATCGCCAGCGTTAACGAGGTCACCATAAACAAAATGGCCACACCTGTAGTCAACTTGGTCAAAAAGTTTCCAGCGCCACCACTACCAAACATCGTCTGGCTACTTCCACCTCCCAATCCTGCCCCCATAGCCGCCCCTTTTCCAGCCTGCAAAAGTATGGCAACAATTAAAATTAACGCTCCAATAACATGAAAAACAGTAATGACTGTCTGCATTAGCAGTGAAACCCTCCCATTTTGGGGTTAATTGGCGAAATTGATAATAGCGGTAAACGATTCAATATTCAGGCTTGCAGAACCTACCAAGACCCCGTCAATATCCTTTTGCCGCAACAAAAGTTTGCTGTTTTCAGAGTTAACGCTTCCGCCGTATTGAATTCTTATTTTATCGGATGTCGCTTCCCCAAATTCTTTTCCAATAAATTTTCTGGCAAAGCAATGAACTTCTTGAGCCTGATCGGGAGTCGCCGTTCTACCAGTGCCAATAGCCCATACCGGCTCATAAGCGATCACAAGATTTTTCAGATCGGTAGCGTCCAACCCCTGCAAACCTATTTTCAGCTGAAACTCCACAACCTCCTGAGTTTGAGCCCGCTCCCTTTGCTCCAGAGTTTCTCCTACACAAAAAATAACCTGCAATTCATTTTCCAGAGCGGCTTTGATTTTTTGATTTATCAAAGCGTCATCCTCGTGAAAATAATGCCTGCGCTCGGAATGCCCAAGGATGACAAACTGGCATCCCGCATCTTTTAGCATTGCCGCGGAAATCTCCCCGGTCCAGGCGCCCTTGGGTTCAAAATAAATATTCTGACCCGCAAGTTGTATTGATGAATTTGTTATCAGCTTTCGTACGACACCCAAGGCAGTATAAGGTGGTGCTATAATAACATCAACTCCTTGAGGAAAACCTCCGCATTCTATCAGTTTTTTGACGAAATCCTCGGCTTCGGATTGGAGCATGTTCATTTTCCAATTCCCGGCGATGACAGGTCTCCTCATGCCATTCTATAACCCTTTATTGATAATAAATTTAATCAAATCCTTAACTCGCGAGGAATAACCCCATTCATTATCATACCAAGCCAGAACCTTGACCATCCTTTTATCAAGAACTTTTGTAGAAAGACTATCTACAATAGATGATGAGCTATCACCGTTGAAATCGACGGAAACCAGAGGGCTGTCCTCCACACGCAGGATATTATTTAAACGGTGGGCGCTCTCATCCCTGAAGAGTTGATTTACTTCTTCCGCAGTGGTGTCCTTTTCCGCCTCGATAACCAGGTCCACCAGTGACACATTGGGTGTCGGAACACGAATAGCCATTCCATCCAGCTTGCCTTTAAGTTCCGGCAAAACTAAAGATACCGCACGTGCCGCGCCGGTGGTCGTCGGAATCATCGACAGATTTGCAGCCCGTGCCCTGCGCAGGTCCTTGTGCGGTAAATCCAGAATACTCTGGTCATTGGTATAAGAATGAATGGTCGTCATCAAGCCCCTTTTAATTCCCAATTTCTCATGCAGAACTCTGACCACCGGGGCCAGACAGTTGGTTGTACACGATGCATTGGAAACAATCTGGTGCTTGTCCTTATTATATTCCTGTTCATTCACGCCCAACACAAGAGTCACATCCGGATCGGTTGCAGGAGCGGAGATGATCACCTTTTTGGCGCCGGCTTTAATATGCTTTCCAGCGCCGGCGCGGTTGGTAAAAAATCCCGTGGATTCTATGACAATATCCACCCCCAGGCTTTTCCAGGGAAGCTTCTCCGGATCGCGCTCGGAAAAAATCTGGACTGATTTACCATTAACAATTAAATTATTTCCCTCGACTGCCACTTCGGCTTTGTTTAAGCCCTGGACGGAATCATGCTTGAACAAATGGCCAAGGGTGTTAGCGTCTGTCAAGTCATTGATGGCAATGACTTCAATATCATCGCATCCTTTATCATTAAGGATACATCGGTGAACATTTCTGCCGATTCTCCCGAATCCGTTAATAGCAACCTTAATCGACATTATTTGCACAACCTCCTATAGACCTAAAATACAAAAAAACACATTCACAACAACCCAAATTCCAAACCAGAATTTTGGGACATTGAAAATTGGATTTATGACTAGAAATTAACAGAATTGCGGATTTTTGCGATAAAAAACCTAACCATCGTAAAAAGACAGTCCCCGGGCAGGGTCCCTTCAAGGAAAAATCATGGAAAAAGGACTAACCTCCTGCTTTCTTGGGCAGATTATGCAAAATTTATAGACCCAAGTCAACAATTACCTTTTAGTTTATCGGGAGTTCCGATAACTTAAGTCCTGATGTGATTTTATTTACAAAGGGGAATTGTTCTACTCTACTGCTACCTTATCGGGAGACTCTACGATGGACAAAGAGGAGAACAAAGCATGATCTGTTGCTTCATCCAGTTCTAAACAGCTTTCCACATGACTGACAATCTTGGAAAATTCATCGATCAATGTTTTTTCTTCAATAGTGGTTGTTGCTAATTCATTTTCCAACCTGCCCACATCATTTACAATTTTCTTGCCCATTTCTTCCAATGCTTCTTTTTTTTTAAGGGCTTGAAATCTCCTTTGCATAATGTCGGTTCGCGATTCATTGAGTTCAGTTTTTAAATCATTTACCGAAGCCAGGTTTTCATCCAATTTATCAAAACTGTGTTTTAAATTTTCAAGAAATTCCCCTCTTCGGCTCGCTAACCTTTCTCTAAGTTTCTGACCATCGGACCCATTCGGGGATGAAGTAATTGAGTTTTCAAAATTTTCAGCCCCCAACCCCTTTCCATCCAATCCAAGCCCCCGCAACAGGCGTTCATATTGATCGGTAAACTTTCTTTCATCATCATCCAATTGTTTGAGGTTTGAAATTATTTTTTCACTATTGCGATCATATATTTCAATATTTTGGTTAACCTCTTCCAGTTGAACAAGATTGTCTTTTAATTTAATTTTTAAATCTTCAAACTTCTCTTCAAGGCTTTTTCCATATTTTTCCTTAAACTCTAAAACCCTTCTAAACGTATTTACAATACGGTCAAACTCACGGGAAACGATCAAAGCCTTCTCTCTAACCGCGATATTTTCTTCCGCTATGTGAGGATCTGTCTGGTTCATTACCATGAGTATATTTATCCGTCAATTTTTTGGCAATATATAACTAAAAGAACTCAAAGCAAATTTTATGCCGTTTCCAAAAATTCCTACTCTTACCCTAAACATTAAGCACTTGTCTAAAATTTATCAACTGTTTGAACAGAATGTTGACTGATGGCCTGAATCATTTCCCTAACGGCCTTTTCGATGCCGCAAAAAACCGCACGGGACACAATGTGGTGACCAATATTCAATTCTTCGATCTCGGCAACAGCGGCAATGGGCCGTACATTTTTATTGGTCAATCCGTGGCCCGCAAACACTCGCAATCCCAGCCCGGAAGCCTGGTTCGCGGCCCGGCGGATTTTTTTCAAAGCCTCCTCAACTTGTCCTTTATCCCTGAATTCCGAGTAAGCACCCGTATTTATCTCAATGCTATCCGCTCCGACTTTTGCCGCCGCCTCGATTTGCCTGGAATCTGGGTCCACGAATAAACTGAATAAAATTCCGCATGCTTTCATTCGGTCTTTCATTTGAATTAGATTTTCCAGCTGAGAACACACGTCCAAACCACCTTCTGTAGTTATTTCCTGCCTTTTTTCGGGAACCAGGGACACCTGATAGGGGCGCGCCTTGAGAGCAATCTGCACCATTTCTTCCACAGGCGCCATTTCAAGGTTCAATTTGGTATTTATGGCCGAGTGAATTCTTTCCAGATCATGATCCTGAATATGCCTGCGGTCTTCCCGCAAGTGAATGGTGATGCCATCCGCTCCCGCTTTCTCCGCCAGTAGAGCGGCAACAAGAGGATCGGGTTCCACGGTTTTTCTGGCTTCCCGGAGTGTGGCCACATGGTCCACGTTAACAAACAGTCTTGTCATGATTCTTCCACTCCACTATCTTTCATTTATTCATTCATTATGGCGAGGGCCACTTTAACAGCCCGTCCCGTTGCCTTAACGTCATGGGTACGAATGATTGTCGCCCCATTCAACACGCCAATGGCCGCCGCAGCCAATGATCCTTCCAACCTTTCCTTCGCAGGAAGATCTAGAGTCTCGCCGATAAACGACTTGCGTGAAACTCCTAAAAGAATGGGCTTCCCCAGCTCCTTAAACTCTTCCAAGCGACGAATCAATTCCAGATTATGGGATCGGGTTTTTCCAAAACCTATTCCGGGATCTATCACAATTTTGTCGATCCCGGCACTCTCCGCCAATTCGATGCTTTTCTTTAAATAACTTCTGACGTCTTCAATCAAGTCGCTGTATTGAGGCTGGTCCTGCATGGTCAATGGGGTTCCACGCATGTGCATGAGGATCACCCCTGCCCGGTGTCGGGCGATGATTCCAGCCGCCCTCTCATCCCCCTGCAACCCGGTAATGTCATTTATAATACTCGCTCCCTCTGATAAAACGGCATCAATCACGCGTGGTTTGTAAGTATCCACGGAAACTGCAACATCAAACCGTTTACAAATTTCGGAGACGACAGGGAGCAACCGTTCAAGTTCCACCGCTTCAGAAATGGGTTGTGAGCCGGGGCGGGAACTTTCAGCGCCAATATCTATAACACTGGCACCTTCCTCAATATGACGCTCAGCGAGTAACAACGCCTCTCTATCAGAAAAAGATCGGCTCCCTTCATAAAAGGAATCAGGAGACAGGTTCACGATTCCCATTAGAGCGACGGACCCGTTAGTCCCACCCTTCTGAAATGAAAAGGACATAATATTTTGCTATGTTCTCAGAATTTTAATTATATTGATCTTGAGATTATAAGCTTGAACCGTTTTTTTGACAAAAAAAACTCCACTCCCAAGTCTAAACAGATCTTGGAAATGGAGCCAAATTGAGTAAACGCTTTTGGTATCGGAAACTAGTTTCTAACCATTAAGCAGGGTGTGGGTCTGGCAGACCGCCGCCACTAACGATATCTCCGGTCCCTCCCGATCGATCCTGGGATTCTTTCTTTAGGTCCACAAGGGGGGGCTTTAGGTTCGTAATTCCCTCACCATTATTGCTGGTGTCGTCCGGTTTTTTACCCTCAAAGATCTCTAGAATTTCCTTGGCGTCCAGGGTTTCACGTTCCAACAAGGCTTCCGCAAGACTTTCAAGTTTAGCTATGTTTGTAGTGATCAACTCATGGGCTTTGTTATACCCCCCCATCACCAGGGCCTTCACTTCCTGGTCTATGAGTTTGGCAGTCTGGTCGCTGAAATTTTTCTGCGAGGAAAAATCCCTTCCCAGAAAAACCTGTTCCTCCTTGTGCCCATAGGTCAACGGACCCATCTTATCGCTCATGCCCCACTCGCAAACCATTTTACGCGCCATCTCGGTGGCCCGTTCGATATCATTGCCCGCCCCGGTGGTCATTTGGCCCAGGCAAATTTCTTCAGCCAGTCGACCCCCCATCAGGATGGCAAGCGTATTGTGAAGATAGGTTCTGGGGTACGTGTGCCGTTCATCCGTAGGCAATTGCTGAGTGACACCTAAGGCTTGCCCACGAGGAATAATCGTTACCTTGTGGATGGGGTCCGTTCCCGGCAAAAGAAAGGCCACCAGAGCGTGACCTGCTTCATGATAGGCCGTAGTCTTCTTTTCCTTATCGGAAATCACCAAACTCCGCCTTTCCACTCCCATCAGCACTTTATCCTTGGCATCCTCAAAATCCACCATGGTCACAGATTTCCTATCCCGACGCGCCGCGAGCAAAGAAGCCTCGTTCACCAGATTGGCAAGATCGGCGCCTGTAAAGCCTGGCGTCCCACGGGCAATGACCTTGAGATCCACATTGTCATCAAGGGGCACGGTCTGGGTATGCACTTTAAGAATTGCTTCTCGTCCCCGAACATCGGGCCGACCGACCACCACTTGCCTGTCAAACCGACCAGGACGCAATAAAGCCGGGTCCAAAACGTCAGGACGATTAGTGGCCGCTATCATGATGACGCCATCGTTATTTTCAAAACCATCCATTTCTACCAGCAGTTGGTTCAAAGTTTGTTCGCGCTCATCATGCCCGCCACCAAGACCCGCCCCCCGGTGTCTACCTACTGCATCAATTTCATCGACAAATATAATGCAAGGGCTGTTTTTCTTCCCTTGTTCAAAAAGATCGCGTACACGCGATGCACCGACGCCGACAAACATTTCCACAAAATCTGACCCGCTGATGCTGAAAAACGGCACATTGGCTTCACCGGCAATGGCCCGTGCCAACAAGGTTTTTCCCGTTCCAGGAGGTCCCACCAGCAGAACTCCCTTGGGAATTTTTCCTCCCAGTTTGCTGAATTTCTGCGGCTCCTTCAAAAACTCAATAATTTCCTGAAGCTCTTCCTTGGCTTCCTCAACCCCGGCCACATCTTTAAATGTGGTGCGGTTTTTAGAATCGCTCAATAACCGCGCCTTGCTTTTGCCAAAAGAAAGTGCCTTCCCACCGCCGGACTGCATCTGCCGCATGAAGAAAATCCAGATGCCCAGCAAAAGAAGCATCGGGAACCAGGATATCAGGATATTCATATACCAGCTGGTCTGCTCGGGAGGCATCACAACAATGCGCACCCCCTTCTCTCTTAGAATTTTGATTAAGTCCGGGTCACGGGACGGAGTGATTGTTTGAAAAGAACTTCCATTCATCAATTTTCCGCTGATATTGTCACCCTGAACCACCACTTCCGTGATCTCACCCTTTTCCACCTTGCCCATAAAATCGCTATAAATGATTTCAGATTGGTTGATGATGGGTTTATTAAAAATATTAACCAGGCCTATCAGAATGAGTCCAATGACCAGCCAAAGTGCTAAATTTCTGTAAAATTGGTTCAAAACTTTCTCCTTTTGAAGAAAATACTGTCTGCTATTCAGTAGTAATGTTACCACATTCCTGGAATATGGGGAGGGGTTTATTCATTAAGAAACGTGGTGATCCCCTTTGTCCCCTTCTATATGAAGAATATTTTTTGTTTTATCGGTGACTCGGAATTTTTCCGAAATTCTTTTTCCATAAACCCATATAATATCGCCCATCCGGGTTGTCAAGATGGGAATCGATTCTCTTGATTCCCTGGGAATTTTTTCATCGATAAAAAAGGCCTTCAGCTTTTTTCTTCCTGTCATTCCCAGAGGAACAAATCGATCTCCAGGCCGGAAAAATCGGGTCTGGATACAGGGTCCGGTTTTATCGTAATCTAAAAATGCCCGCCGGGAAAAGTTGTCGCGGTCCGTCCAATTCCCAAGGGTGAGAATCTTTGCGTGCAGGTTGATGCCGACTTTTCTGATATTGGTAGATCCTGGAATAACCAGTTCCGTCGAATAGAGTTCATCCTTTGAAGTACTTGCTGACTGTCTTTTGGAGTTTTTCTGAAACTTAACGCCAACCGGCCCCCTGACTGCGGTTAATCGATCAGGAAGGTTGATGCTCTTCCCTTTCATGGAACTCTGAAATAATCCAATAATTTGCTGAATATGACCCGTGGAGATACGACTCAAGTTTCCCTGAACACTGAAAAGAGCCTGTCTCACCAGACGCTTTTGATAAGCAGGGGGCTGCTGGTTGAATTGTTCCCGATTGAGTTCGACCTCTTTTCCCTCCATCCCAGGGACGGCAATCCTCTCATATATAAGGCGGGTTTGCTCGTCAAGACAATGATCGTCATCGCGAATGATTTGTGCCATTTCCAAAAGGTTGGATTTAATATTCTCATTGTAATTTTCAAGGGTCGGAATTAATTCGTGTCGAATCCGGTTTCTCAGGTATTTTTTACTGGCATTGGAGCTATCTACCCTGCTTTCCAGGCCCCGGTCTGCAAGATAGCCTTCTATCTCCGTCCGGGTGCAATCAATCAAAGGCCGGATGATTTCTCCCCGGCTTTCCGGCATTCCCCCCAAACCTTTCAAGCCGCTCCCACGAATGAGATTGATCAAAATAGTTTCTACTTGATCATCCGCGTTATGACCCAGCGCCAATTTCGTTGCCTCGGCACGCTTCAGAGTGGATCGCAAAAACCGATAGCGGAAAATCCGGGCGGCTTCCTGAAAGGAAGTTTTTAAAATTTCCTTCTCCTTGAGAACATCAATCTTTTCGATGTATGTCTCTAGTCCCAATTTTTCGCCAAGCTCTTTCACAAAGCGAGCGTCTTCCTGCGATTCCTGTTGCCGAGCCATATGATCCATATGGGCAATACAAAGATCAATCTCGAACTCTTCCCTCATATCATTCAAAAGGTACAAGAGGGTGACCGAGTCCGGCCCACCGGATACAGCGGTGAGGACCCTATCTCCAGGGACAATCATGCGAGAAATCGCAAGCCTGGCTTTATCCAGAAAATTTTTCATAAATCTATTAACGATGAGGACGGGGATTAAAGCAAGAAAATCGACTTCAACGGCTCAATCTTGACTATAAAAGGAAGGCTGAAAATACTTTTATTTTTTAACACAAAAAAATCATTATAATTGATCAAGCAATTTGCGCTTCCTTAAGTGATATTCATCTTCTGAAATCTTTTCGTTCTTTCTCAATCTTTTGATGAAAGCCAGCCTGTTTTTGATTTCCTTAAAATTATTTTGATTCTGGCCTAAATTTTTTCCACTCCTATTACTTTTAACATTGGACGCCTCCTCCCATTGGCTCTGCTTTCCAGCCGGGCCATTCTCTTTAGGGGAATCTTGTGAGGATTTGGCTTTTTTCAAAAAAAGATCCTGCTTCGGGCTTTCTATTAAATTTTCATCCTGAAACAGAGTTATTTGAATCATGGCGTGATTTTTGAGTTCATCCATCCATTTCTGATATTTTTTTTGCTTGTTTTCAAATTGCAGAACTTGTTCAATTTTCTCTTTGACTTCATCCAAAGACCGGGCTTTACCGGGAATCACCCGATCCACTTTGATGATATGGTACCCATAACGACTCTCAACGACGTCACTGATCTCTCCAGGTTTTAAGCTGAAAGCAACTTTCTCGAACTCCGGAACGAAATGGCCTTTCTTTAACAAACCGACCTCCCCGCCGGTGTTCGCGGAAACATCTTCTGAATACTTTTTAGCCATCTCAGAAAAATCATTTCCGGCACGAATTTGCCGAATAATCTCGTTGGCTTTAACTTTTTTTAATTGCTTCACTTCCGGGGTAGCACTTTCATCCGCTATAAACAAAATGTGACGCACAAAAGGTTGCCTCGGCTGCCAATAATCTTTTTGATGTTCATCATAATATTTTTGGATTTGCTTATTAGTCGCACCAGCCGATTTCCCCATATGAAACTGCACTACTTTCGTCACCAGGATCTGGTTGCGGATCACTTCTTTGTATTGTTTCATGGAACGGCCTTCGGCTTCCAGCATCTCTTCCATTTGCGATTCAGTGATGTTATTTCTTTTCATGATATCGTCAAGTGCAAGCTGAATAGATTCATCATCGACTTCCAACCCCGACTTCTTGGCTTCTTGAAGTTGTAATTTTTCCTCTATGATGCCATTCAGAGATTTCTCGGTAATTTCCTTTTCTGAGAACTCTGAAGGGGTTTTAGACGCACTCAACTGCTGTTTAGTAACTGAAACCATTTCTTCAACGTTACTCAAGGTAATGATTTCTCCATTGACCTTCGCCACCACACGGTCCACCACCATGGCTAAAACAGGTTGAGCCGCCACCAAGGTGAGTGCCAGACCCAATACAATGACAACCGGTTTAACTGATTTTTGCCAATACTTCATGCTCAATCTCAATGTTTGATTTTTCCTTCAATTCAGAAAGCCACTCATGAAACGCTTTATCCTGGCGTTCTCGAATGAGCTGTTCGTGGATGATTTTTTTGGACTCCTCAAAACTCATTTTTCGATCTTCATTCTTATCCACCACTTTGAAAATATGGCTCCCATAAGGAGTCCTTATGATATTACTAATTTCATTCATTTTCAGCTTAAAGATTTCTTCGAGTTCCGCCGGCATATGGCCTTCTTCCAGATAACCCAAATCCCCGCCTTCGGCACCTTCCGGTCCGAGTGAAAATTCCCTGGCCAGGTCAGAAAAGTCTTTGCCATTGTCATCGAGTTGTTTTTTAATCCCCAGAGCTTCCTCTTCAGTTTCGACCATTATATGAAGAGCCTTCACCTGTTTGCCCTTGTGAAACTCCTTCTCATGCGCATCAAAATATTCGCGCAATTCATCTTCACCTACAGATACTTTACTATTGACACTTTTATCAATCAATTTTTTTATTAACAGATTGTTTTTCAAGCCGTTTTCCCATTCCTCCTGGGAGATGTTTTCCAGCTCCAGATACTTTTTAAGAGTATTATCCGCGTATCCTTCCTTGGCCTCCATAATAACATCATCAATTTCTTCCGGGCTCGGAGAAATTCCGTTTTTCCCAGCTTCCTGCAGAAACAACTTATTTTGAATCTCCACATTCAACGCATCGGTCTTCAACCAGAGGTAGGAATCTGAATTTACAGGCTCACTGGTATCCACCCTGTGTTTCCTCTTAAGTTTTTCAAGACTTTTTCGAAATTTCCGGACGGTGATTCCTTCCCCATTGACTTTAGCGATAACAACGGTTTCTTCAATACCATCGGAGGAACTCGTATCGGACGAACAGGCCGCCATGAGTACTATAACAAAAAACAAAAAGTATCGAGTTAAAGCACCTTGAAACAACAAACGGATACGCTCAATCACGTCGCGGGAGCCCAAGTAATGCCTGCAAGTAATATTTGACCTCTTCAAAATCCTTCTTCCATTCTTTACGGTCGATCTTGATACTTATCTTATACTCGGATAAAAATTTCATCTTCTTATCTGTCAGAGATGCAATGGTCGCAGGACTCATAGGAGTGCTGGGCGCCACCGTCAAATAAGCATGGTTATCCTTTAATTTGGCTTCCGAGATATGTAGTTTTTGACAAAGTACTCTGATTTCAAGCAATTGCATCAATTTTTCTACAGGCTCCGGGCAGACCCCGTAGCGATCCAGCAATTCGCCTCTCAGGGATTTACAATCGTCCAGTTCCGTGATCATCTGAATTCGCCGATACACCTCCAGGCGCTGGTTGAGGTTTTCGATATAATCCTTGGGGATATAGCCTTTGACCATGAAATCGATTTCTGGTTCAATTTTCGTATCGACCTCTTCCCCATTGATTTCCTTCACCGTTTCTTCAATCAGCTTACAATATAAATCGAACCCGATGGTGGAAATTTGTCCGGATTGTTTGTGACCCAGCATATCTCCCACCCCACGAATTTCCATATCCCGTGCCGCTAATTGAAATCCCGCCCCTAATTCGCTCATCTCCTCAATGGCGCAGATTCTTTTCCGTGCTTCCGGTGTGATAGCCATCGTGCCGGGAATCAACAAATAGGCGTAAGCCTGATGTTTATAGCGCCCCACCCGCCCCCGCAATTGATACAACTGCGCTAATCCGAACTGGTCGGCCCGGTTGATGATAATGGTATTGGCGGCTGGAATGTCCAAGCCGGATTCAATGATCGTCGTGCATAAGAGCAGGTCGATCTCGTGATCCATGAATTTTTTCATGACCCTCTCCAACTGATGCTCCGGCAATTGACCATGCGCGATGCCAATCCGCACTCCAGGAACAAGTTTGAGGATCATTTCTTTAACGGATTCAATGCTGTGAATTTTGTTATGCAGAAAAAAGATTTGCCCGCCACGGTCCATTTCCCGCTGGATAGCTTCGCGCACCACTTTCTCGTCAAATTTACGCACAAAGGTTTTAACCGCCAGCCGATCGATGGGCGGGGTTTCAATCACACTCAGGTCCCGGACTCCCATCAGAGAGAAATGCAGGGTTCGGGGGATGGGGGTAGCGGTCAACGTTAGAATATCAACGGAAGCGCGGAGTTTTTTCAAACTCTCCTTGTGCTTGACGCCAAACCGCTGTTCCTCATCAACAATAATGAGTCCGAGGTCGGCGAATTTGACATCCTTTGAAAGCAGACGATGGGTACCGATTAAAATATCCACCTCACCCCGGCTCAGCTTGGCAAGGGTTTCCTTTTGCTCTTTCGGAGTGCGGAACCGGCTGATCTGTTCAATAGTTACGGGATAACTGCGGAACCGTTCCTGAAAGGTATTCAAATGTTGCTGTGCAAGAATCGTGGTGGGCACCAGGACGGCAACCTGTTTTTTAGCCGAGACTGCTTTGAAAGCCGCCCGCATCGCCACTTCCGTCTTTCCATAACCGACATCGCCGCAGACCAGGCGATCCATGGGTTTATCCTGATCCAGATCTTCTTCGATTTCGTCGATGGCCTTTAGCTGGTCATCCGTTTCCTCAAATTCAAACGAATCGGCAAACTCTTGCATTTCTACCGGATTTCCAGAATAGGCAGGTCTCTCGATAACCGCCCGGGTCGCGTAAAGTTTCAACAGGTCTGCCGCCATTTCCTGGATGGCTTTTTTGGCTCTGGATTTCTGCCGCTGCCAGGTGACGGTTCCCATTTTGCTGAGCTGCGGATGCGCATCGCCGGCACCCATATATTTTTGAATATATCCCAGGCCATTCATTGGGATATATAGCTTCTCGTCATCGGCATACAGGATTTCCAGAAACTCTCCGCCTCCCACTCCGGTTTCCAGTTCCCTGGTCCCTAGGTACTGACCGATGCCATATTCAACATGCACCAGGAAATCATTGGGCCGGAGGTCCTTGAACCCACGTTGAAAACTTTGAGACTTGGGTTTTCGTCGATGACGGTGCTTGTGAGAACGACCAAACACTTCACTCTCGGCGACAAATACTTTCTTCAAGTCGCGGATCTGAAACCCGGAACTGATCACCCCCTTCTCCACCTCGAGTTGAATTCCATATTCTTCCAACAGTTGGTGGACTCTTCTGACATGACCTTTGGTGGGAGCCACAAGTGTGACTGCCATCCCCTCCTCTTCCCATTCGACGACATACTCCGCCAGTGTATCGAATTTACCTCTCAGCAAGGGAATCGGTTGAACATCAAAGTGAACCACATGGGCAGACGCCCCATCATTCAACTTGATCGAATTCATGGCCAGTTTGCCAATAGACGTCAGGCGGGATTTTATATCCTCAGTAGTTAAATAAAAATCTTCAGGTGGCGCGGCAATATCCCCATTTTCCAAAGCCTTTTCATACTCGGTTTGTATGAGTTTTTCATACTGTTCGCACTTGGAAAAAACCAGGTCTTCATCGTCCACAACCACCAGCGTGTCTGACGGCAGATAATCAAACAGATTCTCCTTTTGCGGATAAAAAAAAGACGCCAGACGTTCGATCCCGGAAAATCCGCCCAAATGTTCGATTCGATCCACCACTTCTTTGAGTCGGGTTCTGTCGAAGTCATTACCTTTGGCGAAGGCAAGAATATTTTTAACGCCTCGATCAACCTCTTCCGGCGTCAGCATGACCTCGCATACCGGAAGGATTTTTGTTTCCGCAACCTCCTGAACCGAAACCTGAGAATTGATATCGAACTCTCTTAAGGATTCTACCTGGTCGCCAAAAAACTCCACGCGGATGGGGTTGGCTGCTGCGGATTGGAAAAAATCCACAATGTCCCCGCGAACACTGTACTCGCCCCGGTCTTCCACCATGTGAACCCGTGAATAACCATTGTCGGTCAGAGAGGCTTCCAACAGTTCACGCTCCAGAGAATCCGCCTTCTTCAGCGGGAACACCTGTTTCGCAAGAACGGATTTAGGAACCAGGCATTGCATGACAGCTTCCACAGGAACCACAAGAAAGGGACAACCATCGTGCATCAGCTGGTCGAGGATCGACAACCGTTCGCCAGACACTTCTTTCAGAGGCGAGATATGCTCGTAAGGTAATGTTTCCCAGGTCGGGAAAAACTGCGGCTTCGCTTTAATTTTTTCGTATTGGAAAAAATATTTCAAATCGCCCAACAAGGCATCTCCGGTATTCTGATCGGAAGTAAGAAGAACTATGGGTCGACGAACATTTTTTTTGAGATGCGCCAGGAATAAGGCCCGCGAAGCACTCGCAAATCCTTCCACGGTCACTTGCGCCGCCGGGTTTTTTAACAGGTTGGTCAGCGTCTTGATCCGGCCCGCAAAATCAAGGGTTTCCGGCTGAGATAAATTAAGAGTTTGTTCCATCAATGAAAATTCAGTTTATTAAAGTGCGATGAAGTGAATGAATGTGATCAGGAGGAGTTTTTCCGTAGATCTTTAGATCTCTCTTGTCTTTATGAGATTCCTGATTTTTTGGGTAGAAGATGTTGCCACTTGGGCTCGCCTGCGGGCTTGAAATTGACACAAACGATGAAGGAAGGCCCCTCATAAAAATTCAGTTTGTAATTACCTCCGCCAAACCGCTCAAACAAATATTCTTCGGTCCGATCGCGAAACTCTTTGAACTCCTCCAGGGTGAACCTGGCGATCTCATAAAAATAGATGCCCACGCCTTCCCGAACTCCAGCCAATAAAGTGCAATTGACCTGGCTGTAAATTTCCTCGAAGCGCTGATCCAGTTCTTCCTGGCTCGGATCGCGTTTTAGCTCGCGGCGAAGTTTCGGCTTGTAATAATCTCTGAATGCTTCTTTAACCCACATGGTTTTTCTATTTTTCGGGATTGGTAAAACTGTTGAAGTACCCTTGAGCCAAAGCTGGATGAGGGGTAAATTCTATTAAATTTTTCATTATCAGTTCTTCTTTTGTAGCATATATGAGTAAGCGAAACAATGGGTTTAAGAATTCCTTCGCGGTTGAATTTCTCGATTGAGATTGCAACTGACATCCCCTATACTCGGCGTTTCTACCGTCAGTCAAATTCATTGCAATAAATAAAATGTCTATCTCTAATAACAAAGCAATCACCCTCGGCCTGATTCAGGCAACCTGCGCGCTCGATCCCGCTAAAAATTTGCAGGATGCTATTCAAGCGGTCACCGAGGCCTCTGAAAAGGGGGCGCAAATCGTTTGCCTCCAAGAGCTGTTCCGGTCCCGGTATTTTTGCCAGACGGAAAATGCAGAATTGTTTTCCCTGGCGGAAACCATCCCCGGCCCCAGCACCGAAGCACTCTGTAAACTGGCGGCCAAGCTCGAAATCGTCATTATCGTACCCTTATTTGAGAAACGAACTGAGGGCATTTATCACAATACCGCCGTGGTCATCGACGCGGACGGCTCGATCGTCGGCAAATACCGTAAAATGCACATCCCGGACGACCCCTGTTTTTATGAAAAATTCTACTTCACTCCCGGAGATTCGGGATTCCGAAGTTTTGCTACCCGATATGGACGGGTTGGGGTGCTCATTTGCTGGGATCAATGGTTCCCGGAAGCGGCGCGGTTGACGGCTCTATCCGGCGCTCAGTTTTTGTTTTATCCCACGGCGATCGGATTCCAGCAGGCAGATGCTTCGCAAGTGAACCAGCAGATTGCCGCCTGGGAAACCGTACAAAAAGGCCACGCCATCGCCAATGGGGTGTTCCTTGCCGCCGCCAACCGGGTGGGAACGGAGGATGCCTTGAAATTTTGGGGCCGCTCATTCGTGAGCAACCCCTTTGGGGAAGTATTGGCTCAGGCAGGGAGTGACTCTCCTGAGATTCTCATCGCCACCTGTGACTTGTCGAAAATAGAGACCACCCGCCAAAGCTGGCCGTTTCTGCGCGACCGCAGAATCGACGCCTATCAGGGAATAACTCAAATTTATAACGACCCAAATGACTGACCTTCAATATCCCGCTGATCAAGGGTTTCGCATGCCTGCGGAATGGGAATCCCACTCTGCCACCTGGCTCTCCTGGCCCCATAACCAGATAACCTGGGAGCCGTCCATATTGCCGGATGTAGAACGAACCTACCTTGCCATGATCCGTGCGCTCGCACCCGGTGAAGAGGTTCATATTCTTGTCAACGATGCGGCAACTCTGGATTTCGTTGAAAAGAAAATCACTCAGGCAGGAATTTCTCTCGAGCGGATTCGGCTCCACATCATTCCGACTAAAGACGCCTGGATTCGCGACTACGGTCCCAATTTTCTGGTGTCCGGCGAAAAGGAAATACGAAAGATCGCCTTCAATAACTGGCGATTCGATTCCTGGGGCGGCAAATACGATGACTTATTGACCGACAATGAAGCCGCTGGCAAAATCGCGCAGATTTTTAAAATACCAACCTTCGAGCCTGGGATTGTGCTGGAAGGCGGCGCCATCGATGTCAACGGCAAAGGAACCTGTTTAACCACAGAACCGTGCCTGCTCAACCCCAATCGCAACGGGGGAATGGACCGGGAAGCGATGGAAGGTTATCTAATAAACTACCTTGGCGTTCAAAAAGTCATCTGGCTGAAAGGTGGAATGGAGGGGGACGACACCGATGGGCATATAGACAACCTGGCCCGATTTGTCAACCCGACTACCATCCTGTGCGCTTACGAAGAAGACCCTTCCGACCCAAATCATGAAGGCTTGAAAGACAACTACGACAGGTTGGAATCCGCCACGGATCAAGATGGTAATCCGTTGAACATCATTCGTCTGCCCATGCCGGGGAAAGTCGAAGCGTCTTCAGGTCGACTTCCGGCAAGCTACGCCAATTTTTACATCGGCAACCGGGTTATCCTGCTCCCTGTTTACAACACAGCCAATGACTCCAAAGCCGAGGCTATCCTCAAGGAAGCATTCCCTGAACGGGAAATCGTTCCCATCCCATGCCGTGAACTAGTGCAGGGGTTCGGCTCTATCCACTGCGTCACCCAGCAACAACCTCTGTAGACCGGGATCTGAGAAAAAATTAAATTATTTGGAAATGCAACGTTGTAACGTGGGGGGAGTCAATTTCCAGACGAACTGCCAACCGATTCGGAGATTTTGGAATGGGATTTTAGTTTATCCAATTCTTCATTCAGGGACGTGATGGTACGGTTCCTTTTATTGATCATGGTTTTAGATTTTACCCGGTTCAAGACAGTGAAGGACCAGGCAAGTAAAAACCCCAGAACGAACGGAATCAGCGCGACAAGAATCAAAGGAAGCTCTAGTGATTGCTTGACTAATTGGAGATCGTAAAAAAATACCGGAACGGAATGCCTATTCACCACCGTGAAAGCGGCGATGAAAATGAGAAAAAGTATAGAAATTATAAATTTGATCGATGACATAAAGGCAATTCAGAGTCCTTTAACTAGCAAAAGTTTGGGTGGAAATGATTTTAAATAAAAACACCCCCGGACAATTTGAACCTTAGTTGGACTCTTTCAAAAGCTCTTCAACTGTCGGTAGCTCTTCCATCCCCCCCGCGCCTGCATGTTCTTCTCCGGCATGCCCATCGGAGCCAGACGCCGCGGCCTCATCATGAGATTCTTCGGTGACGGCCGCTTTAACGGGTGCGGCTTCCGGCTCTTCTTCAGTTTCTTCAGCGGCAGGCTCTTCAGCCTCTCCTGCAGACTCTTCCGACTCAGGCGCTTCTTCAGCTTCCGGCTCTTCTGCAGCGGGCTCTACGGCATCTTCAGCAGGAGCTTCTTTTGCTTCCGCGGCGGGAGCGGCGGGCTCTTCAGAGGCTTCCTTTACCTGTATCTCGCCGGCAGGTTGTCCAGAAGACGCATTCCCTCCCCCAAGCTCATTCAAAAGGGTTTGGATACTTGCCGCCACTTCGGAGGATTTCGACTTCACGCCAGAATTAGACCCATTCGAAATTCCCTGTACCATTACCAGAGCCCGTTTCAACTCCATGATAGCCATTGTTTTTTCATAATCGCCCAATTTGCCCTGCAACCCGGTGACAGTCTGGCTAACAGACTGAAGGCTTTCTTCAACTGCCTTGATGCTTCCTTCAACGGATTTGATACTGCCTTCAACTTCCGTTTTTAAAGGACCAATCGTGCCTTCGAGCTTATTAACGGCAGAACCCACCCCACCCACTCTTTCATCCAGGTCTCGAATGAAAAACAAAATAAAGACGATTGCCAGAGCAGCCAGTCCAAACCCCAGAAAAGCCACAGTCCGCAACAGGCTCATGTCTTCCTCGGCCTTCCCTACCGGCGGCACAGGCTTTTCAAACTCTGCTTTCGTATCAGGAGCTTCTTCTTTTTCCTGAGCATAGTAAGAGCTTGCGTCCTCTTGTTCTTCCTTTTTGATTTCCTCGAGCCGGTCATTCTTCGGTTCTTGGTTTTCTTTGGTGGATTCGTTTTCTCGTTTGTTATCGCTCGTCGTCATAGTTTCTCCCAAAAATCCGGAAACCAATTCCTGATTTTTGCTCTCTTAATAATAACCGTTATAATAGAATAATTCCTTGTTCTGGCCCGTCATTCAGGTTTTACTTATTTCTGACACTCGGGACAAAACAAACTAATAAATAAATTGATAACTTCCGGACTCAAATTAATCTTCAAACAACAATAAATATTGGAAGCCCAAAATTTTTTGATTTAAAATTCGGACCGCAATAAATAGCGGATTTCCTTACGCTTATTTTGCTTGAAAGGCGTTAAAAATGAAAAATGATCTTACTAATGATGACCGGGATTTGTCAAGAAAAAATAAAGAGGTCTTTTGGGCCGTTATTCTGCTTATTTACTTAGCTGGGAACGCCGCTCCGGTCTTTTCAAATACCCTCGAAAAATCCGTTTCCATTACCGTGGACGAGCTGCAATCCCGTCCCAAAAATGAGATTGTCGTCATTGATACACGCACCGGCTGGAAATATTTTCTGGGTCATATTCCCGGTGCTGTGAATCTCTCTGATTGGCGTGATTTCACAAACAAAGTGGATGGCATTCAGGGAATGTTGATCGAAGACCATGAATTTATCGTCAGCAAATTGCGCCCCCTGGGCATTGACAATCAAAAAACCATCGTCATCTATGGAGACCCGACAGACCGCTGGCGCACAGACGGGCGATTCTTATGGATTTTCGAAAGGTTCGGGTTTGAATCGGTCCAAATTTTAACTGGAGGGTTGGATTCCTGGAAACAATCCGGCGGCGAGGTTGAAAGAGGAAAGCAGGATCCGATCACTCCCTCCTCGTTAACCGCTAAAGATATCCGCTTGAATGACCAGGTTTCTGCAGTGAGTTCGTGGATTCATGCCAATCTCGAATCAGGCAAGTTGGCAATCATCGACAATCGGACCCAAAAAGAATACGATGGCGCCACGCCCTATGAATCGAAACGCGGGGGCCATATTCCTAAATCCATTCATATTCCCTGGGAAGAATTTTTCACGGATGAAGGGGTGTTAAAAAGTATTGAAAATTTGACGACCATGTTGGCTGAAAAAGGCATTCGTGCCGATCAGGAGATCGTTGTGTATTGCACCGGCGGCGTACGCTCGGGCATGGCCTATTATGCGTTCCGCAGACTGGGGTATTCGGTGCGTAATTACGACGGCTCTTGGTGGGACTGGAGCGCAAACCCGGATTTGCCGGTAGAGGGGGGGCTAATAAATGAGCGAACTCATTCCCGTCGCCAAAGTCGAGGAAATTCCACGGGATGCCCGTAAACGGGTGGAGGTGGACGGCAAGAAAATCAGCATCTTCAATATTGAGGGAGAATATTACGCCATCTTTGACACCTGCCCACATAAAAAAACCGCACCCTTGATACGGGGATCGCTGGATGGTCTCGGTATCAAATGCCCCAACCACGGCTACCGCTTCGACCTGAAGACGGGAGACTGCAACATCGACCCTGCTCTCAAAACCCAGGTTTTCCCTGTCGTGGTTCAAGGGGATGATATCTGTGTGCGAATGGATTAGTAAAAAACCGGCAGCGGCGCCTGCCACCGGCCATTCACCAAACCTTATTTCAATGCGTCGATGGAAGCTCCAAAATTAATGTGAAAAGGAGTGCCTCCGACAACCAAAGCGGGGACGGACTTCACTCCCGCCGCTTCGGCTTCGCTGATGCGACCCTTTTCATTGCCCAAATGAACTTCTTCCACCTGATATTCCGATGGGTTCAGGGCAGAGACAAACCGTTGTTCCGCCTCGACACAAACAGGGCATCCCGCGTGATAAAAAATAGCTTTATTCATTGTTCTTTTTCCTTTCATGGTTAAATTTAAATTACCCAACAACCTCATGAACTGGTAGAAACACTCACTTTCTTAATCGGGAAAACACAAGACTGTGATCCTTCTCGGAGGTGTGGCACTGATAGCAACTTTTTCCGCCATCTCCCACGACACGATCCGTTTTAGAATTTTTGGGAAACGCTTCAAAGCCCCATCCACCGGTGGCACTGAATGCCTTTTTATCCTTTTGCATCACCCCTATTAACTTTCTCTCCCCTTCCTGAATGGCATGGTCGCCCTGGCTGTATTGCAAAAGATCAAAAACCAGGACCGATCCATCCGGAAAATTTCCCGCTTTAAGTCCTTTTATTGCATTTTTATTGCCGTAAACATGGTGCAATCCCTGAAACGGGTTCTCCAATGGGTGTCCAGGCTCGATCAGCATGGATTTAATATGCGTCCATTGCCTATAACCTTCTGGATAATCAACCTTTCCACTGTCCGCAACCCCTTCGGGCGCAGAGCTGAGGAGAAATACCGCTGCTAAACATGCCGCAATAAACTTCATTGGCTTTACCTCCTTAAATTTAGACCGCTAATTTAGTATTGACTCGATACTTAAATGAAATATAGCCTATGGAAATTCATTTGTCAAATTAGTTTTGATTCGATACAATAAATAATTATGAGCGCTTCCCTATTACATGAATACATTGAGCGAATATCCCAATTACTTCGCTCAGAGACCCGCCAGGCAGGGGCTGATTACGACCTTCAGCCCATACAGCTGAGTGCCCTGCAATTTCTGAGTCGTTCCAATCGGTATTCAAACACTCCCCAAGGCGTGACGGAATATTTTGGTCTGACCAAGGGAACGGTGTCTCAAACCCTCATGGCTTTAGAAAGAAAAGGGTTCATACAGAAAAGCCCGGATAAAAAAGACGGCAGGATGGTTCATTTAAATGTAACGAAGAGGGGCCTGAAGCTTTTGGGGGATACCCTGCCCGCTCAGACGGTGGTTAGGGCTTGGGAGGACGTGCCGGAGACGGAGCAAAACCAATTGACCGATGGGCTCCAACAGCTATTACAGAGGATGCAGCAGCTAAACGGAATGAAACCCTTTGGCCTGTGCCGGACCTGCCACTACAACAGCAAAAAGGGGGAAGGGAAATTTTTCTGTGAACTGACACAGGAAAACCTGAGCAAGACGGATGTAACGCTCATCTGCCGGGAATACCTGCGGCCCGTTGAAGCGTAGAAGGAAGATGTTTGTGTGCGGCTGAATTAGCTGGGGCTGATAACATGTCTAGCAAGGCCAAGAGCTTGTAAGCGCCCCCTCCCCTAGCTGAAAATCACCAGATGCCTGTTTTCACTCAGCCAATCCAGCCAGTGGGGTTTAGGCGCCGCTTTCCGCAAGGGAACCCGATTCATAAATTCCTGATAATCGATTTCATCCTCTCCCGGAATTTGTGAATAAACGGGCACGGCATCGTTCTGAATGGGAAGTGCTATCTGGACTTCATCCACCCTTCCCGCTGACAGGAACAGCATCAGAATAAAAACTAATGAAGCCGCGGCGATCTTGATACTGGAATGGGTTGTTCCAGGGATTTGTTTTACGATCAAACTCTGCGGATTGCCTAGCTCAATCAACCTGCCTGCTTTTTTGACGATTTGTTACCCTTTCCCTCTTCCAGTTGAGCCAGACGAGCTTCCAGGCCCCGTATTCTTTCATTCTGCAGTTCAATTTTATCTTGTTGCAGTTCTATGATCTGGTTTTTATCTTTTATCATTTCCGCCTCCCAATAGATGTCAGGATGATTCTCCGCGTCCGGCAAGCTGTTTTCAACAGGTAATTGTGTAATTTTTGATTTTCCCTGCCCATCCCCTGGGTTTTTAGGGCTTTTACCAGACGCCAACCAGGTCTCAGTGGTATTCAAGGCACGAGCCAGTTTTATAAGGGACTCAACGCTGGGAACGTTTTTACACTTTTCCCAATCACTGATATCGGGCGGATGACAGCCCACCCGCAAGGCAAGCTCCTTGCCCTTAAGACCCAATTCTTTCCTGCGGCTGACAATTCTGGAACCTATGCTATTCATTGGCAAACATTAAAAATAATTAACTTGATCTATAATTAGTGTAAATGCTAATATTTGTCATGTTACAAACAGTAACAGTAAAAAAACTATCCAATTTTACCAAGAAAGTTCCAAACAATCAAGGCATATTAGGTAATATCGCAATTAAATTCTTGCCAATATTACCATAAATTCACCTCATATCAAATTTAGAGCCTGAAATCGTTAATTATCCGCAAATTAATTATGAAACTTACTAATAAATCGATATTTCATTGAAGGCACCTGATAAAAGGAGAACCAAATGGATATGGACATGGAAATTGGTGGCGGGTTGAGGACGTTGGTCGGAAAGCGGGTCACTCTTTTTTGTGTCAATTATATCTATACGGGGAAACTCACCGGTGTGAACAATTCCTATGTCATTTTAACCGACCCGGCCATCGTTTTCGAAACGGGGCCACTGGGCACTAAAAAGTGGAAGGACGCGCAAAACCTTCCCAAGGACTGGTACGTTCAGATCAGTTCGATCGAGTCGTTTGGAGTATTGAAATGAACAGGAGAAACAGATTTCGGTCAAGAAACTGCTTGAAATCGGCATCTGGAGGCAAATCCTGGGCAAGCTCCTGGTCAGGGAATTTTATGGTTGAACGGCCCTTTTCCTTTTCCGGAAAAGAATCATCCTCGTCCTCGTGGCTGGGATAAATCTGTAATAAGCTATTCCTCGGGAAAACAAAAGTTTTGCGAAGTTTCTCAACCCTGGCCAGCGGTTCGGGCCTTTTTGCAAGCCGCACATTCGCACAGCTTTCTCAGCAATTCATGCGGATACAACCCTGTATCGTGTCCATCGTTCCAGGTAAACTGGACTGCATATAAGCCCACGGATTTGAGACCCTTGGGACGAATGGTGTCAGGAATCATCCCTGGCTTGATCCTTTTCTCGCCGGTCCATTCATCGATACAATTTGCACACGGGCATTTTTCCCGCAACATTTTGACGGAATAAACGGACTCATGACCGTCGGTCCAGACAATCCCCAACGTGGTGGGATCGATCTGCGAAATTTTTTTTGGTGAGGGATGGTTTGAGTCCACTTTGGCAGTTTCAGTCATCGTTTATTCCTTCCAGGCCATTTCAAAAGTGGCTTCAGGCTTGTCTTCCTTCGCCTGCTGGATACTCAATTGCGCCGCCACTTTGCCTGCCAGTTGCTTATAAGCAATACTTGCCGGAGACTCCGGGTTGCTCATTATGATTGGAACTCCAGAATCTCCGCCTTCAGCCACTTCCGTGATGATGGGGATTTCTTCTAAAAATGGAATTTTAAAAGTTTCAGCCAACGTCTTCCCGCCGCCGCTTCTAAAAATATGATGCTTTTTATCACACCCGTCACAGATAAAGTAGCTCATATTTTCCACGATGCCGAGCAAAGGAACTTTTACCTGCTGAAACATCTTCACGCCCTTATCCGCATCGATCAAACTGACTTCCTGCGGTGTGGTGACCACAACGGCTCCTGAAATGGGTGCTTTCTGGGTCAGGGTCAATTGCACATCCCCGGTTCCAGGAGGCAGGTCGATCACCAGGTAATCCAATTCTCCCCATTCGACATTCTGTAGAAACTGCTGGATAATGCCGCCCAGCATGGGTCCCCGCAACATCAAAGGTTGGCCCTGCTTGGTCAAAAAAGCGGCAGACACCACTTTAATGCCGTATTTCTCATGGGGGAAAAATTTATTATCCGCTCCAGTTTTCGGAGACGTGATGGGAATGCCCAGCATTTGCGGAATACTGGGTCCGTAAATATCCGCATCCATCAACCCGACACTGGCGCCTGATAATTTCAAGGCGATCGCAAGATTGGTGGCAACGGTTGACTTACCCACACCACCTTTGCCGCTGGCGACCGCGATGATGTTTTTTACCCCGGTCAGAATCGGCTGGTTATGCTGTGAAGAACGCACCACGGCGGTCATATTGACATCCACTTTGGCAACCCCTTCAATAGCCTGGGTTTTGGTTTCACATTCGGCTTTCAATTGTTCTTTTACAGGACAGGCCGGGGTGGTCAGCTCAACGTCATAGCTGACGTTGCCATTCTCCACCTTCATATTTTTCACAAACCCCAGACTCACAATATCTTTATGAAGGTCCGGATCTTTCACGGTCTTTAATGCCTCAATAACTTTTTCCTGCAACGCTTGATCTGACATCAGTTAACTCCCGATAAATTTAACCAGTAAAGAACTGGATTCGATTCTAGTAAAATACCTACTCACCGTCTTGACCCGTTTGTTGCAACTGGTCTTTTGTCCAATAAGATGGTCAAATAGCTAAAAAGGTTTAAATTCTGAAACTTTTGCCTAAGATGTTCCTTCAAAAACTACACTTAAATAATGATTATTTTTTACATTTTTATATAAATCTGTCTATAAGTTTTTGTATTTTTGAAAAATTTAAATCTAATTAACTTTTACTTATTGATTACAAAAGCTTTATGTGCGAGCTTACAGATACTTAGGAGTTTCTTTTATATGTGTTGGATTTTGTGGCCAATGGGTGCTTCTTTTCAAATATTATGTCCAAAAGCTTAATAAATCAAATGAATGAGCGAATAAATGACTCTTAAACTAGGAATCATGCTGGATAGTTATGATGTTCCATTTTGGGTAAACACCATCATAGACAAGATTTCGGATAATCCCAATATTGAATTAAAACTAGTCATTCTGAATAATGGAGATCAATCATCTCAAAAACGCACATTATGGCAGAAGGTGATTGAAAATAAATTTCTCTATCACCGCTATTTGGCTTGGGAACGAAAGAGGATCGCCAGTTATCTCGAAACTCTGAAGGACTGCAACATTTCACAAAAACTGGACGACATTGCCTGCTTGCCCGTTATCCCCATTGGCAAAAAGTTTATACATCGGTTCGATCCGAAAGACGTTAAAGAAATTCAGAAATTTCAATTGGATGTCATCCTGAGATTCGGATTTAAAATTATAAAGGGTGAAATTCTGAATATCGCCCGTTTCGGAGTTTGGAGCTATCATCACGGGGACAATGATGAATATAGAGGGGGACCGGCGGGTTTCTGGGAACTTTATGAAAACAATCCTCTTTCCGGAGTCACCCTGCAGGTCTTGAGTGAAAAACTTGATGGAGGCATGATATTAAATAAAATCAATCGGAGAACGGATTTCACCTCTCCCTTAAGAAACAGGTATTCTCTGCAAGAATCCGGGGTCATGTTGTTAATGGAAACCCTAAATTTCGTGGCCTTGCAAAATTTTACGAAGGAACTTTTTTTCGCCCACTACTCCGAAAGTACAAAGCCCTATAATAAAAAGCTCTATAGAGGGCCTAAAAACTGGCAAATGTTTATTTTCATTGGAAAAATGTTTTTTCGCTTCTTCAAGAAGCGTGTTCTCAAAAACAGCAAACGAGAGCAATGGAATATCGGGGTCATACCGGGAAATGACCTTGATATGAATAAGAAACATTTAGAAAATGTACACTGGTTTGCACCCGATGAATCACGTTTTGTTGCCGATCCTTTTATTCTTATCAGAAACGGTAAGGTTTATTTGTTTGTTGAGGATTATATCTATAAAAATAAACGCGGCCATATCGCTGTCGTAGAGATGGATAAAAATTACAATTTTTCTAAACCCTATCCGGTTTTGGAAACAGACTTTCATCTTTCTTTTCCATTTATCTTAGAACATGATAATGAATTGTATATGATTCCTGAGCAGTCTCAATCTAATCAGATTGTTCTATATCAGTGTACCGACTTTTCAAGGACTTGGGAGAAAAAAAAGTTCTGTTCGATGACTTTCCAGCTGCGGATACGGTTATTCACTTTTATAAAAATAAATGGTGGCTCTTCACAACCCGGGTTGAGCCCTGTAATAAAGAAAACAATTTATTCATTTATCATTCCGATAGTTTGTGGGGAGAATGGAAAGCACATACGCTAAACCCTGTTAAAACGGATATCCGCGGATCACGCATGGCTGGGAATATCTTCTTAAAGAACGGTAAAATTATCCGCCCTGCCCAAAATGGTTTGAAGCGATACGGGGGTCAGTTATTTTTTTTGAAATATTAACCCTTTCAGAAAATGAATTTGAAGAACAAAGGATTTGTGAAATTTTACCTGAGAAGTCACTCCCTTACAGTGATGCCTTCCATACTATTAATTTCTCCGATACAACAATCGCAGTTGATGGCTCTCGAACGATCCGAGAAAAGTAAATACAAATTAAAATTTATATTTTCAGATTTATTTTGATACTATGTAATTTAAATAAGGTTAAGGAAACTTTCTTCCGAATAACTAAATAGAACGAGATAATTCCTAAAACAACAGAAACTTAAGCTACAGCTTCTCGACAAGTTTACAGTCGACCCATTATTTATCTTTAAACGTTACATCAACGATACCCTAGCCCCCCTTTTATATCTCAAACTGAATTTTTACAATCGTTCATTCCCGAAAAATAACCATAGTGCTGGTTTACTCGCTTTGGCTTTTTCAATTTTCTCTCATCAAACAAAAATTAACATCACCTAAAAATCATGGCGAAGGAAAACATTTCTGATATTCAAGTGGAACTGGAAGACCGGTTTCTCACTTATGCCTTATCCACCATCGTTTCTCGTTCTCTTCCCGATGTTCGCGATGGTTTAAAACCCATTCACAGAAGAATTCTATATGCCATGAGTGCTATGGGGGTGAATGAGGCGGCAAAATACGTCAAATCCGCAAAAATTATTGGGGAAGTGTTAGGTAAATATCATCCACACGGTGACGCCTCGACTTATGAATCCATGGTCCGTATGGCCCAGGATTTTTCCCTGCGTTATCCACTCGTAGATGGAAAAGGAAATTTTGGCTCCCTGGATGGAGACCCGCCTGCGGCCTACAGATATACAGAGGGGAGACTGCAATCGATAACAACTTATTTATTGCAGGATCTCAAAAAAGAGACGGTAGACTTCAAGCAAAACTATGACAATACGCTAAAAGAGCCGGTGGTTCTTCCTTCCCGGATACCCAATCTATTAATAAACGGATCTTCAGGAATAGCAGTAGGCATGGCCTGCTCGTTTCCCAGTCACAACCTGCGCGAGGTGAACAACGCCCTCATCGATCTCATAGATAACCCGAAAAGTACAGTTACTCAGTTGATGAAACATATCAAAGGGCCGGACTTTCCGACAGGCGCTATCATCCTTACTTCCAAAGAAGAAATTCGCAAGGCTTACGAAACTGGTTCGGGTGCTGTAAAAATACGGGGAGAGTGGAGGCTGGAAGACCTTCCCAGAGGAAGACAGCAAATTATCCTCACGTCCATTCCCTATGGCGTCAACAAATCCAAAATGATCGAAAAAATTGCCGAAATCATCATCGGCAAGAAACTGCCGCCTCTCATTGACATCCGGGACGAAAGTGACGAAAAAATTCGTGTTGTTCTGGAAATGAAAGCCAATTCGGACGCGGATAAGGTCATGAGCTATGTTTTCAAGCATAGCGATATGGAATCCAATTTTCAGCTCAATTTCACCTGTTTAAAGCCCAACGGAGAACCGGGCCGGTTGTCCCTCCTGGAAATCTGCCAGTTCTTTCTGGATTTTCGCAAAGAGGTGGTTACCAGAAGGCTGAAGTATGAACTGGCTCTGATTGACAAGCGCCTGCATCTGCTTGCGGCTTTTGCCATTATCTTTAACAACCTCGATAAAGCCCTGCAATTGATCCGTTCTTCTAAATCACGCAAAGAAGCGCACGAAAAAATTTCAAACGCCTTTCAACTGGATGATGAGCAGACCCACGCTATTCTCGAAATTCCTCTTTACCGGCTGGTTTCAATGGAAATCGACAAAATAATCGCCGAGCAACAGGAGAAGTTGAAAGAGAAAAAGCGCATTGAGGGCATTTTAAGTTCGGCAAAAAAGATATGGGCCTTAGTCAAAGAGGAATTGCAGGAGATCACCGAAAAATATGGTGATAAACGAAAAACGACCATCAAGCAAATTGAAAGTGTCGAATACAACGCTGAGGATTTTATTCAGCATGAAGATGTTTCTTTAGTGATCAGTAAAAATGGATGGTTGAGAAAATTAAAGACAATTAATGATCCGAGTTCCTTGAAGTTCAAGGAAAACGATGAGCTTCAAGAAATCCTGAAATCGAATACAAAAGAGCTGGTCGCTTTTTTCACTTCATTTGGAACGGTTTACGTTCAAAAAATATACAACTTACCGCATACCCGCACCGGTTTTGGCGAACCCATTCAAAACCTGTTCAAATTTAGCGACGGCGAGCGGGTACTGAAAATGATGGCCTTGAATCCTCAGGATCTGTTGGTAAAATTTGAAGAGGGTCAGGTAAAAAAGAAGTCCAGGGAAAAACTGAAAACCCCACAAACTTCGCTCAATTTTTCCGATAGTGATTCAAGTGAAGACTCCATAATGGAGAGCCTGGAGTTCATGGTCATGAGTGAAGCCGGATATGCGTTTCGGTTCCCCGCATCAAACCTGACAGAAACAACCAAAGCGGGAAGAAAGATCATGAGTTTGAAGAAAACCGATCGCATGGCGGCTGTTTCTCTGGTTCAAGGGGATCATGTTTTCATGGCCACAACTGATGGAAAGGGACTGGTCATTCTCACCGATCATGTTCCCAAACTCACTGGATCGGGTATGGGCGTTAAGTTAATTAAAATTCAAGACGGTCAATTGGCCGGTTTTAAAGTTGTGAACAAAAAAGATAAAGTCACCCTTATTTTTGAAAGCGGCAATGAAAAGGAAATAGGAGTCAACAGCGTTCCTGTCTACAAACGTGGCAGTCAGGGAGTGATCATTGCCAGGCGAGTTAAAATCATCAACATTCTTTAGATTAAGGGAACATGGCAACATACAGCGCGGACGACATACAAATTCTTGAAGGCCTGGAGCCGGTACGACGGCGTCCGGGAATGTATATAGGGTCCACCTCTTCAACGGGACTGCATCACCTGCTCTGGGAAATTCTGGATAACTGCGTGGATGAGGCTTTGAACGGGCACTGCGACATGATTGAAATCACTCTCGACAAGGATCACGGTGTCACGGTCAGTGATAACGGGCGTGGCATTCCAGTGGATATGTTTCGCAAAACCAAGCGAAGCGCAATGGAGGTTTTATTTACCACCCTGCATTCCGGGGGGAAATTCAGCCAGGACAATTACAAAGTCTCCGGCGGTCTTCACGGCGTCGGCATGGCTGTGGTCTGCGCCCTGTCGGAAACCTTGAAAGCATCATCGCGTCGAGACGGGTTTGAATGGACGCAAACTTATTCATGCGGAAAACCGACCTCGAAGCTACAAAAAGGCAAACCCGTCCGCAATTATGGCACCACAATCTATTTCAAGCCTGATAAAACAATTTTTAAAAAAATTGAATTCAATCCAAAATTAATTCTGGAGCAGGCGGAGTCCAAGGCTTTTTTAAATAAAGGCCTCAAGATAATTGTCCAGGAAAATAACAACAAACATACGTTTGAATACCCTCAGGGAATCAAGGACTATATCCAGAATATTGTGAGCAAACTTCCAACTCTCATGGAAGATCCCTTTTATATCGAGAAAGAAGATTCGAATATGAAAGTGGAAACCGCATTTCTTTGGACTTCAAGTACCGAAACAACCCTCTTGTCCTACGCCAATTCCATCAAAACGGTGGATGGGGGTACTCATGAAACCGGCTTCCGTAACGGCATCACCAAGGCGCTCAGGACGTATATTGAACGCAGAAACTTACTGCCAAAAGGCGTCACCAATGTCACCAGTGACGATGTCAAAGAAGGACTCGTAGCTATAGTCAATGTCTACCTGCAGGGAGATGTGGAGTTTCAAGGGCAAACAAAGGGCCGATTAAACTCCGATATCACGTCGCAGGTGGAGTCTGTCGTCAAACATTCTCTCGAGCACCAACTGCACAACAACCAAACCATAGGGGATTTAATCGCCAGCCGGGTTGTGCTTTCGGCCCAGGCCCGCATCGCTTCAAGGCAGGCCAAAGAAGCGGTTCAGCGCAAGACGCTCGTATCGCACCGACTCAACCTGCCTGGAAAACTTTCAGATTGCTCAACGGTCGATAAAGAGCATGCTGAACTTTTTATATGTGAAGGAGATTCTGCCGGCGGGTCCAGCAAACAGGCAAGGGATCGTAAAACCCAGGCTATTTTGCCGATCCGGGGGAAAATTATAAACGTCGAAACCGCTACCACGGCCAAGGCACTGGCAAATAATGAAATTCAAAATATCATCTCCGCCATTGGAGCGGGTATCAAACCCAGGTTTGAGTACAGCAAGCTGCGTTACGGGAAAGTAATCATCATGACTGACGCTGATGTCGATGGCGCCCACATTTGCACCCTGTTACTGACATTTTTCTATCGCTATATGCCTGAGCTTATACAAAAGGGCCATCTCTTCATAGCCCAACCCCCTCTGTTCCGAATAGATGCCGGGAAAAAATTATTTTATGCCATCGATGAAAAAGAAAAAGATGACATCATAGAAAAATTAAACGGGTCTGCCTACGAAATTGGCCGTTTTAAAGGTTTGGGCGAGATGCCCGCATCCGATTTAAAAGAAACCACCATGAACAAAAAAAGCCGTTCCATGATCCGTGTGCAAATCGGAGACCCGGAGGAGACTAATAAAACTTTCGATCAACTCATGGGCAAAGACCCGGAACCTCGTTTCAAATTCATTAAGGAGAAGGCTATCTTCGTCAAAGACCTCGATATTTGATCCGCTTCCCTCATTCCTCCAGATAAAACAGTTAAGCGAAAAAGTCTGATTTTTCCCACCTTTTGCCCAGCGAACCCACCATTCCCTTCATTTTTCCAGCAATTACATTTATTTACATAGATAGTTATTATATATAAACAAATATCTTATAAACATAATAAAATCAATAACATTTATACTGGTAAATTATTATTTCGGCTTGTAATAGCAGGGGTATGATTGTAAAATAGGAAATCAATCAATCAAATTTACTCTCATATTCCTAACTGCTGAAATATGGCATTTTTCTCTAAACTCATGCGGTCTGCAAAACCAAGGGACCCAAGGTACGGCTCTGCCTCAAGCGAAGACTCTTTTCCCCACGATTTCGAGGATCAGACGGTAACTAACGGGACGAGTTTATCTGAAAATGCCGATATTTCTTTAATCAACGCAGAGTTAGAAGTTCTTATCGAAACGGGAACAACCCAGGAGCAAAGGGAAACTACTTTCGAAGAAAAGAACGAGAAGGCAACAGTACGTCCAGACAAAAATGGAATCTCAGAGCCGGCCCCTCAGCAAGAAAGAAGAGAGGGCCGAAGAGCTTCGGATCAAATCAAACCTCTGATCAACAAGATCCTTTCAGCTGTAAGCACCAAAGACCTCCTCTTTTCTCTGACCGAGGACCTAAAAAATATTTTTAAAAGCGAAGCAGTATCAATCTACTCCCTTGACAGGGGAAAGAGACAGCTTTACGCGTGCAACTACCAAAATCCCGGGGAGATGGATTTTCGTCTGGATATCTCACCCAAAAGCCTGGCTGGGTTTTGTGCCGCAACTGGAAAATCACTCAATATTGTGGATGTTTATTCCTCCGATGAACTCAAGCAATATGATCCTAACCTGATACACAACAAGACCTGGGACAATTTGACTCACATCAAAACCAGTTCCGCGCTGGTGGTGGCCTTACCTTATGAGAAAAGAGTAGTGGGTGTCCTGCAGGTTCTGAATAAGACAGGGGAAGATCGGTTTAGTGAAGGAGACTTGCGGCAGGCAAAAGAACTGGCAACCACGCTGGGCCATGCAATGGTCAAGTTGGAAATCGAAGAAGTGGAAGCAAAATTCAAGGCGACCGCGCATGCAATCCATTCCGCGAAAAATTCAAATGACATTCTTCTGGGCCTCAAGGAAACCATTATGGACCTTTTTGATGCCGAGATGATAACCATTTACGCGATCGATTCGGAAAAAAATGAAATTTTTTCTAAATTTAAATCGGATAACATAATCAAAGAAATCCGGGTTCCCATCTCATCAAAAAGCATTGCCGGTTGGGTGGCACTGGAAAAAAGACCCATAAATATTGCTGATGTTTATAATCAGGAAGACCTGAAAAAATACAATCCGGAAATCACCTTTGACAGTTCGTGGGATAAAAAATCCGGCCTCAAAACAAAATCCATGCTTGTCTACCCTTTAGTCCACAATGACAAGACCATGGGAGTCTTACAGCTCATCAACAAGAAATATGGAGAAAGTTTCACTAAGTTTGATCAAAAAAACATCCTGATCATTGCAGACCATCTGGCCCTGGCTTTTAACAATCAACAAAATACTTCCCAAAAGAAGAAAAGTAAATTCGGATACCTCGTGGAGAATGGGATCGTTTCCCAGGAAGAGTTAAATGAAGCCATATTGAAAGCACGTGAGAACAAGTTAAATATTGAAGATGTTTTATTGGGAGAATTGAAGTTAAAGCGAAAGGATATAGGGAAATCTCTGGAACTTTATTATGAGATCCCCTATTCAGGTTATAGCGACTCAGTCGTTTTACATCCCAATGTCTTTGCCGGATTAAATAAAAATTATCTCGCCAAACACGACTGGGTACCCATTCAAAACTCGCCCTCCAATATTACCATTCTTATCGATGACCCTACAGATCAGGACAAGGTCAACAATATAAGAATGATTCTTCCAAAGAAAAATATTAGTTTTCATGTCGGATTGAAAGCCGATATCCGAGACTTTCTAAATACCGGAATCTCAGGAGAAAGCCCGCTTGAAGAGGAAAGCGAAGAAAACAACAAAGAAGAGTTATCCACCCTTTTAAACGCTCTGGTGGACGAGCAATCAGATTCCTCAGCTGATTACGGGTCTTCAGATGATGATGCTGTAAATGCCATCAGTGAAACAGACAGCACTATTGTGCGCCTCGTTAATAAAATTATGACTGATGCTTATGACCAGGGAATTTCCGATATCCATGTGGAGCCTGGAGTGGGTAAAAAAGATGTCAAGGTTCGTTTTAGAAAGGACGGTACCTGCCGTATCTACCAACAAATACCCTATCTTTATAAGCAGGCAATAATTTCCCGTCTGAAAATTATGGCCCGGCTGGACATCGCTGAAAAGAGGATGCCCCAGGACGGAAAAATAAAAATGAAGTATGGAAGAAAAGAAATTGAGTTTCGCGTCGCGACTTGTCCCACCGTTGGGGGAAATGAAGACGCTGTTATGCGAATCCTTGCCTCCAGCAAACCAATTCCCTTGGAGGAGATGAGTTTCAGCACTGGAAACCTGAACTGGATCAAAGAAAAAATTGCCATGCCTTATGGCCTTATATTGGTGGTTGGCCCCACTGGTTCGGGAAAGACAACCACTCTGCACTCCTGTCTGGGACACATAAATACTTCGGAAAGAAAAATCTGGACGGCTGAAGATCCTGTTGAAATCACTCAGGAAGGTTTGCGACAAGTACAGATGCTAGACAAAATTGGTTTGAATTTTGCCAGAGCAATGCGGTCTTTTCTCCGCGGAGACCCGGATGTGATCATGGTTGGTGAAATGCGAGACTCGGAAACCGCGGCCATTGCATTGGAAGCGTCTCTGACAGGACATCTGGTTTTCAGCACCCTACACACCAACTCAGCCCCTGAAACAATCACCCGCCTCATCGATATGGGCATGAATGCGCTCAATTTTGCCGACGCAATTTTATTGATCGTCGCGCAGAGACTTGTCAAAACGCTTTGCAAGGAATGCAAGGAGGATTACCACCCTGACAAGAGTGAATTCGAAATACTGGTGCAGGAATATGGCGAAGAGGATTTTAAAAAGCTGGATATTAAATACACCAAAGAACTGCAATTAAAAAAACCCGTTGGCTGTCAAAAATGTATGGAATCGGGTTATTCAGGGCGAATGGCTTTGCACGAGGTGCTTAAGGGAACTCCGGAAATGAAGAGTAAAATCATGCACAAAGCCTTCGTGACTGAGCTCAGGGATTTGGCAAAACAGGAAGGAATGACGACCCTGAAACAGGATGGGATACAAAAGGTTTTTCAGGGCCATTGCGATTTGAAACAAGTTTTAACTGTTTCCGCATTTTAAAAAATTAAACGCCATCTATTATGATTCACCCCGGTGGAAAAATGCTAGAAGACTTACAAAACGTATCATTTAAAAAAGACAATGAAGAAACAATTGAGAACATCATTCGGCAGGTCAGGACTCAACGTAAAATATAAGGAGTCCCTCCCTAAAATGATTTAGGTTTTAAAATTATATTTTAGTTGTGATGCAATTTACACTCTTTGCTCTGGGCAAACCCAACAATCAATTGTATTCAACTCCTCACCAAAATATTAGTGCGGGTCCCCGCCTCGAGATTTCCATCAAAAACTTAGTCGGGCTTATAGCAGTCACTGACAAATCAATAAACACCAAAATTGTTAAAGGTCCGCTTGAACTGGCTAAGCACCATCCTCAATTGGCTCATGATCCATCTGGGATTAATTATTAAAAAAGAATTTCGATCGACGACTGTTGTTCCAATTCATTTCAATCAGAACCTTATTGAAGTATTGGAAATACACAATAATTGTTGCAGGGGAAATACGCGATGAGGAAGCAGCCTTCCTAGTCTTGAAGCTTCTTTAACCGGTCATCTGAATTTCAGTACTCTCCCCACAAACTCTGCCTGCGGAAACCATCACTCGCCTATTATTGGACATGGGACTGAACCCGTTGAATTATTCTGATACCTTAAGGGTAGAAAACAATATTCTTGTGAGCGAATATGGGGAGGAATTATTTGGTAGGCTTAGAGTTGAATACAACTCTGCTTTCAAATTAAAAAACCGATGGGATGTGCTGGGTCTGTAATCAAAACCGCTATGCAGACCGGATTGGCATCCACGAAATTCTGGAGGCAACTCCAACCATAAAGAGGAGGAGGATATCAGAAAAAAAGCCATTGAAGAGGGAATGAAAACCCTCAAACAAAATGGCATCCAAAATGTTTTGAATGGTTATTGCGACTTGAGACAGGTACTTTCTGTTTGTATGGTCTAATCACCTAAAAATATTGGGCTTCCGGAATTTCAATATTTTTTATTGCCCCTTCCACATTTTTAATTCCCAAAAAAATTCAAATATATGGTATTACATTTTATAGATAACTGTCATTTATTCAATTAATCAGTCCGAAATCGATAAGCGTTCCTATTAAAATTCTTTACCATTGAATTGTTAGGTGTACCGATACCGCACCCCTATGACTTCAAGCCACATTAACGCCCCAGTAATAGAGAATGGCAAGCCCAATAGCAAGGGGGAGTTCGATTCATTTGCGTCTCAGGTTAGAAATATTGACATCACCAACACCTCACTGGATTCATTGACCGAAAACCTTAAGAACATATTTAATTGTGAGGCCACGGCCCTTTTTACCTACGATCATTCCAAGAGAAAGCTTTCCATTCAAAAATCACCTTCTGGGGAAAGTAATAAAATCTACGTAGACATTTCTGAGAACAATCTTATTGGTTATGTGGCCGCTACCGGCAAACCCCTCAATATCCATGACGTCCACTCCAAGGAAGAACTGGAGCGATTACATAAAAATTTAAAAAATGATAGTTTCATTGATGAACAGCTGAATTTTAAGACCCACTCGGCAATGTTGATCCCACTGCCCCATAAAAACAAGCTGGTTGGAGTGATGGAAATTATCAATAAGAATGGCGGAAAACCTTTTCCTGAAACGGATTTTATTAAAGCCAAAGCAATTTCATTGGTCATCGGTCTGGCTTTAATAAATATTGGGGAGCGAGAAAATAAAAACGGCGCGTCTCCTCAGGAGTTTATCAATCAGGAAAATAGGCTCAATGAACTCTTCGAAGCTATCAACAACGTAAAAAATCCTAACGCAATATATTCTGACCTTAAACAACTATTAATTGAAGTGTTTGATACTGAAGCGGTTGTGTTTTTTGCAGTGGATCGAAAAAAGAGCGAAGTTTTTTCCAAATTGAATTGGAACCCATATAAACAGGAAATTCATCTTCCCATTGATCACTCAAACATTGCTGGATTTGCAGTAGCCAATAATCAATTGCTCAACATAGTGGATGTTAGCGATGTCAATGAATTGAATCTGCATCATCAGAATCTACAATTCGACGGGTCCTGGGAATTAAATTCAGGTTTTAAAACCAAATCTATCTTAGCAATTCCCTTGCGGCAAGCTAATAAACTCATGGGTGTATTGCAATTAGTGAACAAAAATACTAGAAATGTTTTTGAGACAAAGGATGAACAAAACGCTTTAAACATTTCAGAACCCCTGGCTCAGGCATTTCAGAGGCTGAAAATTTATATTGAAGCAGAATCCACAAAATTCAACTACCTGATCGACAATGAATTCCTGACCGAAGAAGAATTAGGCCAAGTAGTCAGTAAAGCCAACGATACCCAATCGGATGTTGAAACGTTACTTATTAAAGACCTGTACTTACGTTCACATGATGTAGGTAAATCTCTGGAAAGTTATTACGACTTCCCCTACACCGGTTACGATGAATCTATCGTTCCGCCTAATCTGGAGGGTTTTTATATAGACCATAAAACCCTGCAGAGTCAATTGTGGGTTCCGCTAAAAGCTGATGACTCCGGAGTGGTGGTATTGCTCAACGACCCATCCGATCAGGATGCAATTAAAGAAATAAAAGAAATTTTCCCTCATAAAAATATCGATATCAGAGTGGGCCTAAAAATGGACATTAAAAAATATATTAGTTCTTATGATGAGGCGGAGGAAGTATCTGAATCCGTTGAAACGCAAGTTTTACCGGGAGACAATAAATTGGAACTGACAATAGCTGAAGAATACGAGACCGTCGATGCAGAAGAACAAAATGCAACTGCAGATTCTACCGGTCAATTTTTTGATGAAATTATCTCCATCGCTATCAAGCAGAGGGTCACCGACATCCATATTGAACCTGGGATGAACGGTAAAAATCTCCTGGTAAGGCTTCGAAAAGAAGGCGCATGCCGGGTTTTCGAAGAAATTCCCGCAAATTGCCAAAAAGAAATTCTAAGCCACATTAAAGCGCTGGCCCACCTGGACCCTGCCGTTAACAAACTTCCTCAAAATGGAAAATTTGTATGGTCACTGGGTCCTAATAGATATGAACTCAATGTCGTCATATTTCCCACCATTGGCGATCTTGAAGATGCAATGATTCGGGTTTCCCCGATAGGAAAAGCGATCCCCGGTTTTATGTCCATGACAGATATGGAATTTTCCGATCCGAATCTGGATAAAATAATGTCCCGCATCCATGCGACAAAAGGAATGATCCTTATTGCGGGAGCCGAAGGAACAGGAAAAACCACGTCTCTACATGCCCTTCTGAATCATTTGAACACTTCCGATAAAAAAATTGTGACTGCTGAAAACCCGGTGGACATCGTACAGAATGGTTTACGACAATTGCAGATGAATGAAGAAAATGGTCTTGATTATGAGTTGGCTCTGGAAACTTTCTTATTGGGAAATCCGGATATAATTATGATCGGAGAAATCGATAACGATGCGACCTTGAAACTCTGTACTCAAGCCGCACAACAACGTCTGATTTTCACTTCCCTGAAAGCCAAGTCCACCATGGATGCTATCCGCAAGATGAGAGAAATGAACATCGATGCAGTCCTATTTGCCGATGCCATTGTTTTGATCATGGCACAAAAACTTGTTCCCAGTTTATGCAACCACTGCAAGGAGGATTACCATCCCTCTCAAGACGAATATGATATGCTGGGAAAATTTTATGGCGATAAAAACTTTTCCGAACTGGGGTTCCAGTACAACGATAACTTGACCCTGAAAAAAGCGGTCGGATGCAAACAATGCATTTTCACAGGATATTCAGGTCAGATTGCCCTTCAGGAAGTTTTGGAGCGAACGCCCGAATTAAACCGGCTCATTTCAGAGAACGCTCCCATGGAAGAAATTCATAATCAGGCATTAAAGGATGGCATGATCAGCTTGAATCAGGATGGAATTTACAAGATCATGAATGGAGATTGCGATTTCAAAAAAATCCAGGAAGCTTTCCTCCCAGGAAGGTTTTAGAGTACCAATCGCTGAAGAGGTTTTTTAAACAGCCGAATCCACTTTTTCAGTTACTGGGTCCATCCAGTGACTTAGGCTGTTCAAGGCGTTTTCGAATATTTTCTGATTTCTTTCCTTTTTATTACGAATTCCCATCTCTTTGACGAGAAAAAGCCCAAAATTAATGTTCATCGGCTGGTAATTTTGTGGCCGTTTTGTGGTGACGTAATTGTGCAGGGCTCCCATCGCCGTATCGATTGGCGGAGGAACAAATTTTTCCCCGGAAATTCTCTTGACCGCACTTAATCCGGCCAGCAGTCCCAGAGTTGATGACTCCACATACCCTTCCACTCCGGTAATCTGACCGGCAAAATAAACACCAGGTCGGAAGTGCAGATCCAACTCCTTCGTTAGCAAATCAGGAGCGTTGATATAGGTATTTCTATGAATCGCTCCGTACCTGAAAATTTCCGCATTTTCAAGCCCCGGAATCATTTTCAATATTCGCTTCTGCTCAGGATAGGTCATTTTTGTCTGGAACCCAACCAGGTTGAAAGCCGTCCCCTCTTTATTCTCTCGGCGCAACTGCACGACGGCATGAGCAATTTTTCCCGTTTTTGGATCCGGCAACCCCACAGGTTTGAGTGGGCCAAACGCCAAGGTCTTAAGACCACGGGACGCTAACTCCTCGACAGGCAGGCATCCCTCAAAATAAATCGGTTTTTCAAAACTGGCAAAAGGAACTTTCTCGGCTTTATTTAACTCATCCACCAGCCGGTGATATTGTTCTGCGTTCAACGGACAATTCAAGTAATCGTCATCTCCCTTGCCATAACGGGATGCAAAAAAAGCCTTATCGTAATCAATCGAATTGGCATCGACGATAGGCGATAAAGCGTCATAAAAATAAAGATATTTCTGCCCTATGATTCTTTTGATGTCTTCGGAAAGCTTAGGAGAGGTCAAAGGACCGGTGGCGATGATGACAGGACCTTCGTCAGGGATCTCTGTCACTTCATCCCGTTTAATAGTTATGTTGGGATGAGATTCCAGCCGTTGGGTGATCTCCTGGGAAAACAAATCCCGGTCTACGGCAAGGGCGCCGCCGGCGGGAACCGAATGCCGGTCAGCGGTGCCAATAACGAGAGAGTTGAATTTTCTCAGTTCTTCTTTGAGAAGAAAGGGAGCTGAAGGAGGCAGATTGCTACCCAGGGAATTACTGCATACCAGTTCCGCACATTGATCGGTTTTATGAACCGGGGTGCGTGTGTGGGAACGCATTTCGTATAAAACGACTGACACCCCCCTTTCCGCCGCCTGCCATGCCGCTTCCGAACCGGCCAACCCACCACCTACCACTGTCAAATAGGATTTCATTTTAAAGGTCTTTAAGCCGCCACATGGGCTTTTTTGAAACCGCACTGAGGGCAAACGATGGAGAGGCCTTCTTCTTTTTTAAATTTTTCCACCAGGTAGGGTTGCTTGCAGTCCGGGGCCGGGCAGGTTTCTGCGACAGGTTTTTCCCAGGAAGTGAATGTACAATCCGGGTATTTACTGCAACCATAAAAGGTTCTGCCCTTTTTGGTTCTTCGAGGAGAGATTTCTCCTTCACAACCCTCCTCGGGGCAGGAAATGCCGAGGCTTACTGGTTTCGTAAACTTGCATTCCGGATAATTCGTGCAGGCAATAAATTTCCCAAAACGACCCATTTTCATCATCAGCGGAGATTCACATTTATCGCATTTGCCCTCCACTTCCTCAACTTCTGCCGAAGCCGTACCATCCGCACCTAAGTTCTTTGTACTTTTACACTCGGGATAACCAGTACAAGCCATGAATTTCCCAAAACGGCCCCATTTGATGATCATCGGCTCGCCGCATTTCTCACAGACTTCGTCGGTTTCCTCTACCTGACTTTTCAAGTCCTTCATTTTCTTTTCTGCTTCCTCAAGATCGATCGCAAACGGCTTATAGAAATCTTTTAGCGCCTGCACCCATTCCATTTTTCCTTCTTCAATTGCATCCAGTTGGCCTTCCATCTTGGCGGTGAATTCAGAATTCATGATATCCGGAAAATTTTCCACCAGGGCGTCCGAAACTAAAAATCCTAATTCAGTCGGAGACAGTCTGCGCTCCTCGGTGCGGATATAATCGCGGTCCTTAATAACGCTTATGATCGCCGCATAGGTACTGGGTCGACCGATGCCCTGTTCTTCGAGTTCCTTTACCAGCAGAGCTTCTGTGAAACGGGGAGGCGGTTGCGTGAAATGCTGATCGGGAGAAATTTTTAATAATTTTAAAATGTCCCCCTTATCAAGCTCAGGCAAAAGACGGTCACTGTCACTTTTGGATTTATCAGAATCTGCATCCAACTTGTCTTCGGTCGCTTCTACATAAACTTTCATGAATCCTGCAAATTTCAAGATCGACCCGTTACTGCGGAATAAATAGTCGCCGGTGCGGATATCAAATTGCGTGGTATCAAGCAATGCCGGAACCATCTGACAGGAAACAAAACGCGACCAGATCAATTGATAAAGGTTGAAAAGATCCTTTTCAAGATATTCCTGGATCGACTGGGGATCTATCGTCACATCAGACGGGCGAATAGCTTCATGGGCTTCCTGCGCGGATTTTTTGCTTTTATATACGTTGGGGGAAGCCGGAAGATATTCCTTACCGTAGCGTTCGGGAATAAATGCGCGTACCGCCTCCAAGGCGTCATCAGAAAGACGGACCGAATCGGTTCGCATGTAGGTGATCAAACCCACCGTACCTTTTGATCCCAGCGCCAGCCCTTCGTACAACCGTTGCGCCAGCATCATGGTTTTTTTGGGGGAGAAATTCAGTTTCCGTGAAGCTTCCTGCTGCAGGGTGCTGGTGATAAAGGGCGCTGTCGGATTGCGCTTTCTTTCCTTTTTGGTGATGCTTTCCAGGACCAGTTCTTTTCCCTCCACGGCTTTAACAACTTTATCCGCCTCTTCCTGGTTGTTTACTTCCGCTTTTTCATCATTGATTTTAAATAGCTTGGATTCAAACGGCGGAGGGATTTTCCCTTCCACATCCAGAGTGATCGACCAGTATTCCACAGGGTTAAAGGCTTGAATTTCCCGTTCCCGATCAACCACCAGCCTGAGGGCAACGGATTGCACTCGGCCCGCACTGAGTCCGCGATGAATTTTTTTCCAGAGAATTGGGCTGATTTTGTAGCCCACCAGCCGGTCCAGGATGCGTCTTGCCTGTTGTGCATTTACCCTGTTGATATTGAGTTCTGTAGGGTTATCCAGGGCAAACTTTACAGCTTTTTTGGTGATTTCATTGAAAGAAACCCGGTAAATTTTTCCCTTGGTGAATTTGGCCACTTCGTTACCAATATGGTAGGCAATGGCTTCCCCTTCCCGGTCGGGGTCGGGAGCCAGGTAAATATGATCTGCTTTTTTAGCCGCGGCCTTGAGTTCGCTGAGAATCTTCCCTTTTCCGCGAATGGTGATGTATTCAGGAGCAAAATCATTATCGACATCGACGCCCAGTTTCTTCTTCGGCAGATCCTTCAAGTGACCTACGGATGCCTTGATGACAAAGTCCTTCCCCACAATTTTCTTCAAGGTATTTACCTTAGTGGGTGACTCTACAATCAATAAAGATTTTGCCATAACATTTCGCCCCTTCAATTTTCAGACAACAACAAACAATTTACCTTCCAATTGCCGCACCAAACCTCTCAATTCCAGCTGAACCAGTGTAGCTGAAACTTCCGCCGGTGACAATCGACTGTTTTCAATTATAAGGTCAATATGCTTTTCTTCATTCGTCAAAACGGAAATGATCTGCCGCTCAATGATCGTCAAATCCGTTGTATCAGAAGCTTTTAGTTGAATCGGCTGGAGATAATTCCGAACTGAGTTTGACAGTTCTTCCGCAATAGACTCGGGGCCATCCACAAGTATTGCCCCGGCTTTGATCAAGCGGTTGGTCTCCCGGCTTTTGGGTGAATTGATGTTTCCGGGAACCGCAAAGACTTCCCGTCCCTGCTCCAGCGCAAACTGAGCGGTGATCAACGCTCCGCTTTTTTCTCCTGCCTCAATGACCAGCGTTCCATAAGAAAGGCCACTGATGACCCGGTTACGCGCCGGGAAATTATTTCTCTCCGGCCTCATGGTGACCGGAAATTCGGAGATGATGGCTCCCTGCTCAATGATCTTATCCCGCAAATACAGGTTTTCAGGCGGGTATGTATGAGACAAACCGCAACCAAATACCGCGAGGGTCTCCCCTCCGGATTGCAAGGTTTTTTTATGCGCGCAAGTATCGATGCCGCGCGCAAACCCGCTCACAATGCATACTCCCATGGAAACCAGGGATTCGCAAAGGGCCTCGGTCACAATTTTTCCATAATTCGTAGGGGCTCGTGTTCCTACGACAGCAAGCGGGACCTGAAATTGATCGAGACTTTTTCCTTTAAAATACAGAATAGGTGGCGGGTCATAAATTTCTTTAAGCAAACGGGGATAATCCGGGCACTCCGAGGTGACAACCTTCAGCCCCAATTTGTCTACAAAATGCCATTCCCGTTCTACATGCTTTTCAATATCAAATTTTAGAATCTCAGCGGCAACCTTTTCCCCGATGCCTTCGACCTGCAACAAACCTTTCCTGGAAGAGCGGAAAACTTCTTCAGGAGACCCCAGAGAATTCACAAGACGGTGAAACAGGGTTTTACCAACCCCCACCACCATGTTTAAAGCTACCCAATATTTTTTGGGGTCCATGAGAAATCAGTTAGGGGGAAGTGAAGATGATGTTGAGTTTATTCAAAACAGCTTGCTTTTCCACTCATTGGGAGGATATTTTTCCTCCTCCAAGGAATGCTGGATCATTTTTTTTACCGATTTCACGTTTCAAACCTGCCACTGAAATATTAAAGTTGTATACGGCTTCATAATAACCGCTAAGCACACGGGTATAAATTACGAGCGCTTGAAACAGGTCTCCTGAATTGCCAATGCCAAAATCATAATTAGCCACTTCGGTGATCAATAGAGCGCGAGTTATTTTTCGACTGCCTTGGGCAAGATTCATCTTACTGCGGTTTTCCTCAACTTTTAGCAAGGCCTTTTTGAGGTGAAACAAAGCAAAACTGTATTTTTCCCCAAAAACTTTCCCAAAATCCTGTTTGGGAAATTGAACCGGCTGGATGGTATCTTCTTCCAACTCACTTTTATTGGTAAAATCCAAACCCGTCAACCCCGCTAAAGCCAGTTTATTGATAAGGATCTCATCCTCCAGTTCGATGATGTCATTTAATGCCCCGGAAAGCCCCAGCTTGAGCTTGGTAATGTCGGATTGCGTAACCTCCCCTTCCCCTTTGTCGTACCTTTCCTCGGCCTTTTCGATGGCCGTCCCAAAGCGTTTCTTCACTTCCTCGGCGACACCCAACTGGTTGGTCTTATATTGAATCTGGTAATAGTGTTCTTTGACAAGGTATATAATTTCACTTTTCGACCGAGGCCCGCTCTTTTCTATTTCAAGCGCCAGAGGAATAATTTTATCAAGAGGTGGAATAGTGAATACCCCCCCTCCCGCTTCAGAGGCGTTGACTGTAAAAACAATCAGGAGTAATGCGGAAAATCCAAGTTTGAAAAGAGAAACCAGTTTTCGACCGGCGGCTTCAATCTTAAACTTTGATCCTTCTAAACGGATTACTTTGAGGGAACAAAACAAAAGACGACCTTTAGTGAACTTTTAGAGGAAGTAATTTTTTGGGAAACTAAAAAGAAAGGGGCGCTGAACCCCCAAAGAAACCTTGATGGCAACCAAGATCGTTCTCTTAAAGGAAATGCCCAAATATTTTTGGACAGAAGTTCAGCACCCCTTAGGGATAAGAAAAATTTATCATATGACCCATACCCTGTCAATACAATTATAGGAAAACTCAGGCGGGTTTTGGGTGGTTGTAAATTTTCAACCCTTTTATTTACAATAACTTGCATAAAAACCCAAAACAACGCCTTCACCGGAGAGCCCCATATAACCTTATAAAACAGTAGGTTATGTGAGCGGGAAAATACCCCTGCTGGGGGAACCAAAATTGAGCAAATTTTGCCCCTAAAACAACATAACTATTTGTTTTATTGTACTTATCACTCTAAATCACGGAAAAAGGAACAGGGATAAAGGTCAGGAGGAAAATAATTATGGAAATATAACCTATGATTCGGTGTTTCCTGTCGGGAATTACGGAATCATTGATCAGAGGTGCGGGTTTGAATCCCATCAGAAGGATCATCACGGCCCAAAACAACCATCCCGGCCAAAAGTACCCCAGAGGAAACAGCAAAGCAAAAAATGCTTTGGAGAGCACCCCATACCTTCTGTTGGACAGTGAGTAAAGGATGTGACCGCCATCAAGTTGACCTATCGGCAATAGATTCAAGGCAGTGACAAGAAGTCCGATCCAACCGGCAAAGGCAATGGGATGGAAGTGGATATTGATTTCCGTCGAAAGCGGCGTCACTCCCAGTATCATCTTGGAAAGAACAATAAGAAGAATTGAACTTCCGAAGGTTAATCCGTGAATGGTTTCCGCTTGTGTGGTCTCGGAGAGAAAAAGCCCCAGGATCAACGTCGGAACCGCAACGATGAATCCGGCAATAGGGCCAGCGGCTCCTATTTCCATCAACACCCGCCGGTTCGGAATCAGTTCTTTTATTTGAATAAACGCTCCAAAAGTCCCGGCAATAAACATGGGCGGTGCGGGAATGAAAAAAGGAAGTGTCGCTTTGACATCATTTTTTCTGCTGGCCCAATAATGACCAAATTCATGCGTTCCCAGGATGAGAATAAGAAAAATTGAAAATAGAAACCCACCTGCCAGATAGGTAGTGAAAAGAGTTCCTGTCAGAAGCAGAAAAAAGATGATCCAGTTTTTGGTGCTTGGAGATGAAGCCGACAATGGTTTTTCCGGGTTAATGAGGTTAGGAGTGGCCTTTACCCTGAGCTAACGGCCGGTGAGTGAATTCTCTGGCTCCTTCTCCAGAATAGTCCCCAACCGTCTGACCTTTGCCGAAGAGTTTGTATTTATAAATGATCAAACCTTCCAGACCTACCGGACCTCGGGCATGGGTTTTGTTGGTGCTGATCCCAATTTCAGCCCCAAGGCCGTAACGGAAACCATCGGCAAAACGGGTGGAAGCATTCCACAAGACACTGGCGGAATCCACGTCATTCATAAACATTTCCGCTCTTAAAGGATCTTCCGTGAGAATCGTATCCGTATGACCGGAACCATGAGCATTGATAAACTCAATCGCCTCATCAATATCGGCAACTATTTTCAGGGCCAGTTTCAGGTCGTTGTATTCGGTGTCCCATTCACTATCATCAGCTCTTTTTATCTCCGGGGCCAATTGACAAATTTTTTCACAGCCTACCAGTTCCACTTTCTGTTCCTGGAATTTTTCCACCAAAACGGGCAATACTTTCTTGGCGACATCCTGATGAATCAATAAATTCTCCATAGCGTTGCAGGCCGCCGGATATTGAAGTTTTGAATCCAGGACCACTCGCACCGCCATTTCGATATCCGCACTTTGGTCTATATAGCCGTGACAGATTCCTCCCGAATGCCCGAGAACGGGAATCTTGGTATTTTCCTGAATATAGCGGACAAAGGCATTGCTTCCTCTGGGAACGATCAGGTTGATGTATTTGTCCTCATTGAGCATCTCCGCAACTTCAGCCCTGGTCTCTATCATCTGGATCGCGGTTTTTGGAACTCCAGGAACCTCGGCAATGGCATCCGCTAAAAGGGAAACGATGACCTTGTTGGTGTGTTGCGCTTCACTACCGCCTTTTAGAATCACTGCATTTCCAGACTTCAAGCACAATGAGGCAATTTGCGGGACCGCATCGGGACGCGATTCAAAAATAGCCCCGATGACACCAATGGGACAGGTCACCTGATGTAATACCAACCCCTTATCCATTTCCATCACGCTTTTATCCAACCCAACAGGGTCGGGAAGTTGGCAGACACTGCGGATGCCCCTGGCCATACTTTTCACTTTTGCCTCATCCAAAACAAGGCGCGCAAACAACGGACCGGGGATGTTCTCCTGTTTGGCAAATTCCAGGTCCTTACGGTTCGCTTCCAGAATAACTGAGCTATTGGCCTCCAACGCCTGAGCCATTTTTTCCAGGGCTGAATTTTTCTCGACTGTGGAGAGGTGGGTCAGCTTGAGTGCGGCGGCTTTGGCTCTTACAGTTATTTCGGTAACAGTCATGTTGATCCTTTAATAGAGTCCATTCATCGGAGAATTACCTGAACATCTCTTTCCTTACTCATTTTATAAGCCTTGATGTAAATATTTTCTGAAAGAGGGTTCATGATCAGGTCAAGTATTTTCAATTTCGGGAAGGATACCGCTTCCAATAAGGCCCCGGCCCCTGCATCCGTGATATTATTTTGCCCTATATATAAGGCCTTAAGGTTGGGAAAGTTTTTAGAATTGGCAATCGCAATCGCACCGTCATCTCCCAATTCATTGCGGAACAAATTAAGCGTTTCCAACTGCGGTAAAGTTGTTACAGCCGCCAAAGCGACGGCGCCGCTGGTTGTGATCAGGTTATCATTCAGCAGTAGCGTTTTGATCTTCAGAAAATTTTTCGACCGCCCGACAATTTCAAACGCCTCATCGCCGATTTCATTTTTCCATAACTTTAAAGATTCAAGGTTTTTTAGATAAGGAGATTCCGCCAGAGCCTTTATCCCGAGGTCGCCGATCAGATTCCCCCAGAGATCGAGATGTTTCAGGTTTTCCAAATGCGGGGAGTTTGCCAGAGCTTTCAGCCCCCGGTACTTTATCTTATTGCCTTGCAACATGAGAGTGGTGACAGAAGCCAGTTCCTTCATCTTGGCAAGTTCCCTGGCTCCTTTTTCACCAATGACCACCCGGCTCAAATCCAACACTTCCCCACCTTCGCCCAGCCGCTTTTGCACCACCGCCTGCAGGTTTTCAACTGCCCCGGATGGGGGGACAAAACCTGTAAAAATCTGTAACCAGAATAATACCGCAACGATTTTCTTCATTGTATAAACGGAGTCACGCATGACCGACCCGGCAATGGGAATAATATGAATTTCTAGGTTATCAGATATTTGAAAATGGTATAAATTATTTTCGTTCCGGCCTTAAACGTTCCAGAAACCGTTCCGGTGATTTTCGACACCCCCACCCTTTCCCGATAATGTACCGGGATTTCCAAGGTTCTCAATTTTTGTTGAACCGCCTTGATTTGCATTTCTACCGTCCAGCCGAAATTGGTGTCCTGCATGCCGATTTTTTTCAGGGATTCATAGCGGATGGCCCGAAATGGCCCGAGGTCAGTGTATCGGACACCAAAAAACAACCGCATCAAAAATACTGCCAGCCAGTTTCCATACCGAGCTTGAGGCAGAAGAGCCGCGCGGCTTTCGGCAAGAATCATGCGGCTCCCCAGAACAAAATCCATTTGCCCTGAGGCGATGGGTTCCACCAACCGGGTGATCTCTTCGGGGAAATCGCTAAAATCCCCATCGAGAAAAACCACAATATCGGGTTGATTTAATTCTTCGATACCCTTGAGACAAGCCGACCCGTAGCCTTTGCGTTTTTCTTCGACCACCCGCGCACCGGACTCACGGGCAACACGAGCGGTTGCATCGGTGGAACCATTATCGACTACGATGATTTCGTGAAGGATTTCTTTGGGAAGAGCGCTTAAGACCAAGCCGATAGAAGACTCTTCGTTGAATGCGGGAATGATGACCGATACGCGTGGTTTCATGCATCCATTCCACAGGCTAGGAGGAAATTGCCTGCTTCACACTGGAAACTAGTTGGCTGATTTTAGCATCCCGTTCTGCAGGGTCGCTATTCTCTGCGATCAACCGAACAATGGCGCTCCCGACGATCACACCATCAGAAACTGCCGACGCTTCTTTGGCCTGCTCGGGTCCGGAAATACCGAATCCGACCAATACCGGAATTTCAGCGACATTTTTAATGGCCTGAACCTTGGGCTGAAGATTCTCAGCAACCGTCGATTTCACTCCCGTCGTCCCGGTCAGGGAAATATAATAGATGAACCCTCGACTTCTCCTGGCGATCATTTCGACCCGATCCTTCGTACTGGTGGGAGCCACAAGAAAAATCACGTCCAATCCTTTGGGATCGGCGATTGCCTGAAACTCTTCCGCTTCTTCGGTAGGAAGGTCGGGAATGATCACCCCGTCCACCCCGGCTTTAATGGCATCGTCTATAAATTGTTTTTGTCCATAAACGAAAACCGGGTTGTAGCTGGTCATCAAAACAATGGGGAGCTGGGAATTATTGCGAATGTCAACGACCAGATGGATAATTTTCTTCAGGTTGGTACCGCTATTTAGAGCACGAAGGGCCGATGCCTGAATGACAGGTCCATCCGCCAGTGGATCGGAAAATGGAACGCCGAGTTCAATGATATCGGCTCCGTTTTTTTCCAGCAGAGAGAAAATATGTCCGGTAGTCTGCAAGTCCGGGTCGCCTGCTGTGATGAACGCCACCAGGGCTTTTTGTTTTTTCTCCTGCAACTTTTTAAAACAATTTTCGATTCGGCTCACAATTGAACTCCCATTCTCTCGGCGACCTGATTCACATCTTTATCCCCTCGGCCTGAAAGACACACGACGATAACTTCATTTTTTTTCATTTGTGGAGCCAGCTTGGTGACGTGGGCGATCGCATGCGCCGATTCCAGCGCCGGGATGATTCCCTCCACTCTGGAGAGCATTTGAAAGCCTTCCAAAGCCTCTGCATCGGTAATCGAAACGTATTGCGCTCTTCCCGTTTCGTGCAGGTGACTGTGTTCGCACCCGACTCCAGGATAATCGAGCCCCGCCGATATGGAGTGTGCTTCCTGAATCTGCCCGTCATCGTTGTACAAAAGGTAGCTCATCATTCCGTGCAGAACACCGGGTTTTCCAAGACTCAATGTGGCTCCGTGTTTATCGGTATCGACCCCCAGCCCTGCCGCTTCCACCCCAATCAATTTTATCTGCTCATGCTCAATAAAGGGATAGAACAGTCCCATTGAATTACTGCCACCGCCCACACAGGCAACGCAAACATCCGGCAGTCTCTTTTCAACTTCCATGATCTGCCCCGTGACTTCCTCGCCGATGATTTTCTGAAAATCGCGAACGATCATTGGATACGGGTGCGGACCCACAACGGAGCCGATGATGTAATGCGTGCTTTCAACGGTGGTGATCCAATTGCGGATGGCTTCGCTGGTGGCGTCTTTCAGGGTGCGCGTCCCAGTGGATACCGGAATCACGTTGGCGCCGAGCAACCGCATACGGAAAACATTCAACGCCTGACGTTTCATGTCCTCCTCGCCCATAAAAACATCGCACTCCAAACCGAAAAGCGCAGCTGCGGTAGCTGTTGCCACGCCATGTTGTCCCGCACCCGTTTCCGCGATCACGCGTTTCTTGCCCATCCTGACTGCGAGAAGAGCACTGCCAATGGTATTGTTGATCTTGTGTGCGCCGGTATGGGTGAGATCCTCCCGCTTCAAATAAATTTTTGCCCCTCCCAAACGCCGAGTCAGATTTTCCGCGTAATACAAAGGCGTGGGACGACCCACATACTGCCGCAAGTAAAATTTTAATTCTTTTTGAAAAGCAGGATCGCTCCAGGCAGACGTGAAAACCTTTTCCAGTTCTTTCAAGGCAGGCATCAGCGTCTCGATCACATACTTGCCGCCGAAAACTCCAAAATGGCCCCGCGCATCCGGTAACAGGGTTTGCTTCATTGATTGTTCCATCATTCGTTCCTTAATTTAATTCACCAACCTTTTACGGTTTTTATAAATGCTCTCAATTTTACCGGACTTTTGACTCCCGGAGTTTTCTCAACTCCCGAGCAAACGTCCACCCCATAGGGTTTTGCCTTCTGAATCGCATGCGTCACATTGGCAGGGTCCAAACCCCCGGCAAGAATCACCGGACCGTATTTTTTCCCTTCATTCACGAGCCCCCAATCAAATACCTGACCCGTCCCTCCCTGCTGCCCCTCAGAGTAGGTATCCAGTAAAAACGCACTGACTTTGTAAGAAGGTAAGTCAATAAAAGAATCCAGACCCTTGACACGGACTGCTTTGATCACTTTCCTGTTTATTTTATTGCAGAAAGCCGGTGACTCATCGCCATGCAACTGCACCGCATCCAATTTACAGGAATCCACGATGCGGTTGATGCGATCCTCCGATTCATCAACAAAAACTCCTACCGTCTCTACAAACGGGGGCAGTTTGGAAATGATGCTTTTCACCAGTTTCTCGGAAACATAGCGAGGACTTTTCTTGTAAAATATAAACCCCACAGCATCAGCTCCGCCTTCAACAGCCAACAGGGTATCTTCGATGCAGGTCATGCCGCAGATTTTTATTTTTACAACAGGCAAATGGCTATTCATTTTTTTACAATTGTTAGTGTCCTATGACGCATGACATTCAGTAAAATGGAAACACTACCAGGTCACCGTCAGGACCAAAGGGCTCCTCATTGACTGGTTAGAAATCGGGCTCAAAATTTCCAAGATGCGAGTTGCGGCTCAGGAGGGAGGGGGTTTTTCATGAACACTAATGAAGAAATGGCCCGAGAAATCATCAAGGAAACCGCCCTCGCTCTGGAAGCCAAAGGCCTTTTCAGTTCCTAATTTATCACTGATACTCTCGCAAACAAATTAAGGGAACATCACTCCAGCATTTCACCCCATCATTCTTCCCCCTTCTCTTGCTGTTTCTCTCCCACCAGTTCGGATAATTTTTCCGCAATATTATCCGCCTTTATCAAACTTTCCCCGATCAAAAAGGCGTGCGCCCCCAGTTTTTGCAATGCCTGAATTTCCTGGGACGTGTGAATACCACTTTCGCATACCAGAACAGTCTCCGGCACCGCCGTTGCCATTTTTAGCAAACGATGCGAGATCCCCAGATCGGTTTTTCCGGTTTTCAGATCCCTGTTGTTGATTCCCAGCAGATGACTTCCAGCGGCAAAGGCTTTTTCCATATCCTTCTCACAATGAGTCTCTACCAAAGTGGGCATTCCCAATTCTTTTCCCAATTGCAATAAATCCTGAAGATGATTTTTATCCAGCCAGGTAGCAATCAGGAGAAAAAAATCGGCTCCAAAAGCTCGAGCCTCGTAAATCTGATACTCGTCAAATATGAAATCCTTGCGCAGTAATGGGATATCAACCTCCGCCCGGACTTGTTTCAAAAATTCAATACTGCCGCCGAAGTAGTTGGATTCGGTGAGAACAGAAATCGCGGCGGCCCCGTTTTCAGCGTAGGTCCGGGCTATTTCCAACCCGTCACAATTGGGTCGCAACTCCCCCTTGAACGGCGTCTTTTTTTTTATCTCGGCAATGATTCTTGTCGATGCCCCCCCTCCCAAAGCCTGCCCAACATCTTTGAGAGCCTGTTGTTCTCCTATCTTACCCCTGATTTCCGAGAGAGGAAACTTGCGCTTGGTACTATCGAGTTCCTCTTTTTTATGGGCAAAAATTTTATCGAGCACGGTGGTCATATTTTAAATGCGCTTTCTTTGTTTCCCGATCAATTGGAGTTGCTGACTCTTATGAGGTCATCAAGTTTTTGACGGGCGGCGCCAGACAAAATGGACTTCCGAGCAATTTCCAGACCCTCTTTTAAGGAATCCGCTTTCCCCCCGGCGTAAATGGCCGCGGCAGCATTTAATAGAACGATGTCCATTTTGGGACCAACAGTTCCATCCAGCACAGTCCTGATGATGGCCGCATTTTCTTCGGGCGATCCCCCTTGAACTTTATCCGGGGAACAACGATCCAGACCGAAATCCTCCGGGCTGATGGTGTATTCTCGAATACTGCCATTCGACAGCTCGCAAACACTGGTTCTATCCATCAAGGTGATTTCATCGAGTCCATCGTCACCGTGCACCACCAAGGCATGTCGGCATCCCAGGTTCTTCAATACCTGAGCGATGGGAACAACCCATTTGGGGCTGAACACCCCAACCACTTGAGCATGGGCATGAGCGGGGTTGGTCAGTGGTCCTAACAAGTTGAAGATCGTTCTGAACCCCAGTTCCTTCCTGATTCCGGCGGCATGCTTCATGGCCCCATGCATGAGCGGGGCGAACAGAAAGCCAATGCCCACTTGTTCCAGGCATTTTTCGACCACCGTTTTATCCGCTTCGATATTGACTCCCAGGGATTTTAAAACATCCGCACTGCCGGACCGGCTGGAGACCGCCCGATTGCCGTGCTTGGCCACGGTGATTCCCGCCCCGGCGACGACCAAGGCCGCAGCAGTGGAAATATTGAATGTATTGCCACCATCGCCTCCCGTCCCGCAGGTATCAACAATGTTCGTGGATGCAACGTTCAGCGATTCGGCTTTCTTGCGCATGACGCGGGCCGCGCCGGTAATTTCGTTCAAACTTTCGCCCTTCATTCTGAGAGCGGTTATGAACGCGCCTAATTGCAAATCGCCGGCATCCCCATTCATGATCTGCTCCATCACGGAGATCATTTTTTCTTCAGTCAGATCTTCACCATCTACCACCCGATGCAAGGCTTCCCGAATTTTCATGCGCGGCTGGTGAACTGCATGCGAAGGAAGTTTCCCAGCAATTCCTTGCCGCAGGTGGTCAAAATAGATTCCGGGTGAAACTGAATTCCCTCCACAAACAATTCCTTGTGCCGGATTCCCATAATTTCTTTATCTTCGCTTTCGGCGGTAATCTCAAAGCAGTCCGGAAGATTTTTTCGATTCAAAACCAGTGAGTGGTAACGGGTGGCCTGGAAAGGATTAGCGAGGTTTTCAAAAAGATTTTTACCGTCATGCTGAATCATCGACGTTTTTCCATGCATCAACCGACCGGCTTTTATCACTTCCCCTCCAAAGGCCACGCCCACGGACTGATGCCCTAGGCACACACCTAGAATGGGAATCTTACCCGCAAAGCGACGGATTACATCAACAGACACCCCCGCCTGCTCGGGAGTACACGGCCCTGGGGATACAACAATTCTTTCCGGTTGCAGAGCTTCGATCTGCTCCAGGGTGATTTCATCGTTGCGATGCACCCTGATATCCGCCCCCAGTTCTCCCAGGTATTGCACGAGGTTATAGGTAAACGAGTCGTAGTTGTCGATCATCAGGATCATAGAAACAATCCCTCTTCGGTAATCTCAATGGCTTTCAAGAGAGCTTTTCCCTTGTTCATAGTTTCCTTAAATTCATTTTCCGGAACGGAATCAGCAACGATCCCCGCGCCCACCCCCAGATATGCAATATTATCTTTCACCAGGAGAGTGCGGATGGCAATGGCGGTATCCATGTTGCCGTTAAAACTGATGTACCCCACGGTTCCGCCGTATAGCCCTCGGCGAGTCGGTTCCAGTTCATCAATGATTTCCATCGCCCGTATCTTTGGCGCACCGGAGAGCGTGCCAGCCGGGAATGCGGCTTTCAATACATCAAAACAATCCAAACCTTTTTTCAATATTCCCCGGACATTGGAAACAATGTGCATCACATGGGAATAGCGCTCGACAATGAATTTCTCATTCACCTCCACAGTGCCGGTTTGCGCCACCCGTCCCAGATCGTTGCGTCCCAGGTCCACCAACATAATGTGCTCCGCAAGTTCCTTTTCATCCTGAAGAAGATCCTTTTCCAACGCACAATCCTCTTCTTCATTTTGCCCCCGCTTGCGGGTTCCGGCGATGGGACGGACCTCGACCTTGCCCTCCTCCAACCGCACCAAAACTTCCGGGGAGGACCCGATCACCTCCAGATCTCCAAACTTTAGAAAATACATATAAGGCGATGGATTGATGGTCCTGAGGGCACGATATATATTGAATGGGTCCTGGCTGATCGGATACTTCAGCCGCTGGGATAAAACAACCTGAATGGCATCCCCTTCGAGAATATACTCCTTTACCTTTAAAACGGCTTTCTTGAAAGCCTCTTCCTCAAAATTAGATTCAAACTTACCTCCCTCTTCAATGGCTTGTTTAGCCCTATTTCCTTGAGAAGTTGCAGGAATATTGGCACGCAGTTTTTTCTCCAGCGCTTCAATTTTTTTAATCGTCTGCAAATACAGCTTATCCAGATCGCCACCCTCATTAAACGCATTGGAAACGATTTTGATGGTGTGGGCAACATTGTCAAAAATCAGTAAGGTGTCCGTGACCACAAACAGGGAATCAGGAACATCGAGATCATCGGTCGTCTGGTCGGGAAGATTCTCGAAATAGCGGACCATGTCATAGCCGATGAACCCCACCGCACCTCCAGTGAACCGGGGCAACCCTTCCACCGAAACCGGCTTGTATTTGGCTAAAATCTTCTTGATGACGGCCAGTGGGTTATCCCCCTCGACCTGCCCGGTCTCCTCCCTGCCATTATCCTGGATACTGAAGGTATTTCCCTTGGTGCGGACGATTAAGGACGGGTCGCAACCCAGGAAACAATATCGCGCCCATTTTTCGCCACCTTCCACACTTTCCAGAAGAAAGGAATAATCCCCTCCCCTGATTTTCATAAAAGCGGATACCGGCGTATCGAGGTCAGCAACAATTTCCTTATAAACGGGAATCAGGTTGCCCTGCTCTGCGTACCGTTTGAATTCTTCCAGGGAGGGTTTATACATAACGTTTATTAAGAAACTAGCTTAAAAATTGGTGTCTAAATTGGCCAAATAAACAAATCACCGATTGACTAAAATTCTGCCTCAATTGGCTAAATACATAAAGATACTAAACTTATCAATAACTTAGAAACTAGACACTATCATTTACCCCTAGAAAGTGTCAAGAGACCGCCGGAGAAAATCAATCAACCGGCTTCCAGTCTTCACCATTCCAGTGCAAAATCAGGCCATTATCACCGACGACGTAGATATTCTCTTCCGAAGTGCCCCAAATGGCGGTCAAGTATTCCTTGGTATTGGATTCAATGCGGGTCCATTGGTCGCCTTCCCGGAACAGAATCATGCCTTCATCGCCAATGGCAAACACCATATCGCTGGACGGCCCCCAGACATCGAGAAAAAACTCCATCGTCCGGGACGGCATTTCCGTGATCTCCTTACCATCAAACTGAAAGATGGCACCCTCGGAACCGACAATATACATATCTTCGGGACCAAAGCCATAAAAACCATAAAACTCTGCGTTGGAGTTCACGGTCAAGCGAACCCAGTGGTCGCCTTCCTGCCTGAGAATGAGACCGTCAAAGCCGACCGCGTACATCCCGGTTTCCTTGCTTCCCCACAGGCGAGTGACATCGGTGTCCGTTCCGGTTTTGGTGTATTTCCAGGTCTCTCCATCGTAACGCAGGATTTTCCCTAACCGCGAACAGGCGTAAATTTCGTCTTTTGCCAAGCCGAAAATGCCCGTCATGGGCGGCAGTTTTTCAGTATCTTCCCTGGACCAGGAGTTTCCGTCGTAATGAAGAATAACGCCATCGGTGGCCACGGCATACAAATTATCCGGAGAACTGCCCCACATATTTTTGACGGCGTAACGGCCCGCCAGGTTCATTTTCTCCCATTGACTGCCGTCAAAATGGAGCATGGTGCCTTCCGCACCACCGACAAAAATATCGTTTTCACCAAACCCGGTTACGGATAGCAAGTGATTTTCGGTAAGACTTGACATAAGTGATCCTAGTTTTCATGCCCTGCGTGATAAACGCAGGAACCAGGTTAAGTGTATTAATCGACATCCCATTTGACCGACTGGACTAAACGTTCTAGAGTCCTGAATGACTGCTATCGGCCAGAAGCGGAAGTTCGGTTCTACTTGTTGCCGCCGTTTTTAATTTCCATATTACTTTTGCCTATATTACACTTTTCACAAAGAATTTGTAGGTTTTCAAGTATGGTTTCACCACCATTAGCCCATGGAACGATATGGTCTACATGTAATCTAGCTCCATCATGTGGAGTTACCCCACATAACTTACAGCGAGCACGGTCTTGCATTAGAACCTTTGCCCTCAAACGCCAATTTATGTTTCTAGGTGTTCTTTTTGTTTTTCGGTGCTGCTTTTCTTTGGGTTGGCCAGGTACTTCTCCTTCATCAACCCAGACTACGAATGCTTCTAATGCTTTACGCCAACCGCCAAATCGGTATTCATAGGTGCCAGAACAGTATTTTGAAACATCTTTTGTCAAATCATTGTACTTTGGTTGGCGGCCCAACTTTGTCCATGTGTCGACAAGATTTTCAAATAGCTCTTCATTCGAAATATTTAGAGTTCTTGCTTTTTGTAACCCAGCTTTTTCGAGCGCCTTGAACCATGAGCCAAACCTACGACTAAAAGTTGTATTATGAAAACGACCTTTTTCGTTGTATTGATCTATTGTGACTTTATCCTTACCAAGCTCTTTCGCTACTCGAATTAAATCATCGATCAATTCTTGATTTGCGATATTTCGATGATGTGATTCAAGTTGAAATTTCATTTTTCCTTATCTATCAGAATGTCCGCTTTGGGTCGATTCCGGCCATTCAATAACTGACTCTGTCTGTCAGATAAAGGTTGAACCATTACCAAAAAACTTTGTCCACCGTTAACAATCCGCCCTCCGGGAAGAAGACCTTTGCCCAACCCGTCATTGCGAGCGTAGCGAAGCAATCCAGGAAACCATGAAAGACTCTGGATCGCCACGCCGCTTTGCGGCTCGCGATGACGTTTCGGATAGGTTCAGGGTAAATTCCATGACAATTTTCGATTTATAGTTTCTCCGCGCAGGAGTTAAATCGACATATCGTTCCACTTCGTTCCATCGTAATGGATGACGGCTCCGTTGTCCCCCACTGCATACACGCAATCCGGCCGCAGGCCTTTCACCTTGGTCCAGTAATCTTCTTTCGGGGATTGCATTGGCTCCCAGCTCTTGCCATCGTAATGGAGAATGACCGCGTTGTCTCCAACCGCAAAAATATCGTCGTCGGATGTTCCCCAGATACTCAGCAGGTATTCCTCGGTGCCGGACTTCATAGTCGTCCATTCCTCTCCATTGAAATGAAGGATGGTTCCGTGGGAACCTGCGACATAAACGCTATCGTTGCGGGCACCCCAAATCCCGAAAAGCGAAATGGTCTCTTCCGTCAACTCCTCCTTGCGATGAAATTGTTTGCCGTCGTAATAGCGGTAAATGCCTTCGCCGCCAACGGCATGGATGTGGTTGATGTCTTCTCCCCACATGCCGAAAATATCGTGAATGGTATTCGGCTCCCGGTACCCCCATTTTCCATCTTCCCAGTACAACATACGGCCACCGACGCCAAAGAGGAAAACATGGTCTTCATCAAAACCAAAAGCAGAGTTCAGGGAGTCGTAACTGCCGGTATCGATCTGCTCCCATATTTTGCCGTCATACTTTAAAACCACACCGCCGATGCCAACGGCATAAATACAGTTTTCATTTGCGGCCCAGATTCCCATCAGCGGGTTGGTATTTTCCGTACGCACGGGGAACCATTCATCGCCGTCATAATACTGGGGAATGCCATCCTTCCCCACAACATATATTTTACTTTCGTTAAAAACCCAAAGATCGAGCAGATCCGGCTTTTCGCCTGTAAACATGGTATTTCACCTTTTCACTTTATATAAAGAAAATCCCTCTCACCTTAATTCTCTCCCCTGTCATCCTGAGCTTGTCGAAGGGGGAGGAAAGGAAAATCTTCTAACACCTCTTTGCGTCTATGCGGTGAACCTAAATCCCCCCAGCCCCCTTCACAGAAGGGGGAGCAAATTCCCCCATTTAATAAAGGGGGTTAGGGGGATTTCTCTTCCTGAAATAAAAAAAGGGTTCCCCGGCACTCCGGCACGAGGAACCCTTTTTAATAGTTAGCAAACCCTTATGGATTTGTTACTGGAGTCAGGCTTGTTCGCCTTCCGGTTTAAACATCACCTTGGTGAGCTTCTTCAGGTTTTTTGAAGTGCGGATCATTTCCTGAACTCCCGGACTGATATCGTTACGAATCAAAATCAGCGTTTCCAGGTTGCCCAGGGTTTTGGACTCGGCAATGGCCCGTGCCCCCGCGTCGCCTATTTCCGCTTCATACAGATCGAGAAGCGTTATGTTTTTAAAGACCGGCGAATTGGCGATGGCGATTCCGCCCTGAGAGCCTATCGCATTGTAGGTCAGGGTCAATTGCGTCAGATTTGTTATCGTTTCCGATCGCGACAGTGCCTCGACCCCCGCACCTTCTACGTAATTCCAGTTCAGGTTGAGTTCCGTCAGCGAGGCCAGATTTTTAGAATTGGCGATGGCTAAGATACCTTCATTGCCAATATTGTTTCGGTATAAGGACAGCAGGTTGAGCTTGGTGAGCGTCTTGGATGTCGCCAGCGCCTCCACCCCTTCATCTCCAAGCCGGTCGCCCAGCCACAATGAAACCAGACTGCTCAGGGGTTTGGATTCGGCAATGGCTCGCGCTCCTTCAGGACCCACTTCATTGTCACTCAAAATGAGTTCGGAAAGATTGAGGACCTTTTTCGAGGCCGCCAAGGCTTTCACACCCACATCGGTCACTTTATTCTTAAACAGGTTGAGCGCGGTGAGATGCTTTAAATGATCCGATTCCAGAAGAGCCATCAAACCTTCATCGCCAATATCGTTGAACTCCAAAAATGCGGCGGTTACGCCTTTGAGTTTGTCGGACTTGACGATGGCGATAAGATCTTCGTCATCTATTTCTTTTTCACGAAGGTCCAGTTCGCTGGTTTCCACATTCAGACTTTGCTCGATCAAACCTTCGATATCTTTTTCGGTTTTTGCAACCATGCGTGCCTATCCTTCGGATTTAAATTAGTCTTAAGTAAGAATAATATGTTACCCGTACAAGTGGTTTATTTTAAGTAAGTCTTCAATATTGTAAAGCCCAAATTAGCCAGCAGACCCAAGCTTCCAGGAAAATCTGTTTCTGCAAAGGCCCGTTCAATGTGTGGATTGAAATTTTAAAACAATAGGTTAAAATAATTTAAACATTTTTTTGATGAATTTTATAATTATTTTTTTATAAATTTATGTGCTATTTAACTTTTATCCCCTCCAGGGGCAAAATTATCCCTTCTCCAAAACTGAACCCAAAAACTCAAACACTATCTCATGCCTCATAAGATCGACGAAATAACACAAAATGTCAAAGAAGCGGGTGCTTTTATACCCCCACTCCTAACAGAACTGGAAAAGGTTCTGGTCGGCCAGAAGTATTTGACCGAACGGCTGATTCTGGGCCTGTTGACGGGTGAACACATCCTCATAGAGGGCGTACCCGGTCTGGCCAAGACCACCGCCGTCAAAACCCTTGCCCGGACGGTGCGGGCCGATTTCAAACGCATCCAGTTCACGCCTGACCTGTTGCCGGCGGATCTTTTGGGAACTCAAGTATACCAGCCCAAAACAGGAGAGTTCACTATTAAAAAGGGCCCTCTTTTCGCTAATATCATTTTGGCGGACGAAATCAACCGGGCTCCCGCCAAGGTGCAAAGCGCTCTTCTGGAGGCCATGCAGGAGCGACAAATCACCATTGGCGGTGAAACGTTTACTCTGGAAGAACCCTTTATGGTCATCGCCACGCAAAATCCTATCGAACAGGAGGGAACCTATCCGCTTCCCGAAGCGCAGGTGGACCGGTTCATGTTCAAACTGAAAATTGAATATCCTTCAAAGGAAGAAGAAAAACTCATCATGCAGAGGATGTCCAGCGCCAATAATCACTGCAAGGTCAATCCCGTACTGCATCCCGACGACCTGATTAAAGCTAAAGAGGTGCTCGATTCCATTTATATTGACGACAACCTTCAGGATTACATCATCAACCTCGTTTCCTGCACACGGAACCCGGAAGAATACAATCTGGGGGCATTGACGAAAACCATCCAGTACGGAGCCTCCCCCAGGGCTTCCATTTTTCTGAACCGGGTGGCCAAAGCGCATGCCTTCCTGCAAGGACGGGGTTATGTGGTCCCGCACGATATAAAAACCATCGGACGGGATGTTCTCAGGCATCGCATCGTCCTCACTTATGAAGCCGAGGCTGAGAACCTGACCACCGATGACATTTTGAAAAAAATTCTCGATACGGTGGAAGTTCCTTAGTAAGTGTCGGTTATTGAATGGGTGGAGTTGAATCGAAGTGGATAAAACTTAGCACCATGTGATGATTGCCTGTTATCGATCAACAGACTGACGGACAAGTAGTAACGAACAGCGTACCTTTCAATCAAGCAATGACTACACTCAAAAAATTCCAATTCGTCATGCCTCAATACAACTGCGTGTGGGCTGTTATCAAAGTTGCTCCACACCTATGGTTTATCCTCGCGCTGGTATGGATTTTTGTTGCAGTTTCAGCGATGCTAAAATTCGAGGTTCCATCTTCGGGGGCTGTGCTTGTATGCGGTGCATTGATTTCTGAAATAATGTTCGAAGGGCTACATTGGAGAAGAAGGCCAGGCATAGGGCCTCAGGGTTATATTCAGATTATTCCAGACCAATATGAGAGAGCACAACTGAAGGGCGGTGATGTTTATGGGCCTGCTTGGGGCGGAAGGATGGGGGCTTTATTATCCCTCGCCAAGGACTATGAAATAAAAAGGTCGTCAGACGAGTATGCTAAGTGGTTTTATAGAAATACCGTTTGGCGGGTGGAAAAGATTATCTTGAGTGGAATAATAATTACTGCGGTAGCCGGTACAATTTTGTGGGGCTACGGTCATCATCTTCCGCCACCTTATAATTAGTAGGAACGATTTGATGCCTGCTTATGGACGATAGCCGTCTTTTGAAACTCTAGAACATCTGGCACTGTCTGTCAGGCCACTTTCAAACTATTACAGGTCATCATTTTGAATTTCGTCACAAATTTTCTGGATTGGTTCCATGTCCCCCCCGTTGCCGAAACCGAGGCAGGGATTTCTCCGGAATTGCTTCACAAAATTCGCGCCATTCAGATAAAGACCAATTATCTGGTCAATGACATCATGACCGGCGAGTATGTGTCAGCCTTCAAGGGCCGGGGCATGGAGTTCAGTGAGGTTCGGGAATATCAACCGGGGGACGATATTCGCCTGATTGAATGGAACGTCACGGCGCGTATGGGCCTGCCTTTCATCAAAGAGTTCAAGGAAGAACGGGAATTGACCTTGATGTTGCTCGTCGATGTCAGTTCTTCAGGCGGGTTTGGCTCAGCGGGAAAGCTTAAAAGTGAAATCGCCGCCGAAATTGCTTCCATTCTGGCTTTTGCGGCCATTAAGAATAACGATAAGATCGGTCTGATTGTTTTCTCGGATAAAATTGAACATTATGTTCCGCCCAAAAAGGGCAAGGCCCATGTCTGGAATATCATCCGCACGATTCTGGATTTCAATCCCGAAGGAAAAGGCACCAAACTACATATTCCTTTGGAATACCTGGTAAACATTCAAAAACGAAAAACCGTAACCTTTCTAATTTCGGATTTTCAGGATACAGGCTACGAAAATGCCCTGAAGCTGGCCAAGCAGAAGCACGACATCATTGCTTTGTGGATCAGCGATCCGCATGAACGAGATCTTCCCAATGTAGGGCTGGTCCATCTGGAGGATGCGGAAAGCGGCGAAACCCTCCTTGTGGACACCTCCGACAAGGAAATGGTGCAAAAGTTTACGCAACTTGCTAAAAAAGAATTCTTAAAAGTGAAACGGTTCTTAAACTCCATCGGCATCGACATGATTGAAATCCGCACCGACCGCTCGCTGACCGAGCCCATCATTAAATATTTCAAAATGAGAGAAAAACGGCACTGACCATGACTAAAATTCCTACTACCGGTGTCAGTCTGAAAATCAAAGTTTCTGTGATACTCCTGACCGTCGCAACGGTGGTCGCCTTCAGTGTGTTTTTTTTCAAACTGGTCAGTAAAATTTCCTCCTCAGCGAAAACTTCATCGGCACTCAAAACTTCATCGCCAGTGAAAGTGGCTTCACCAGTGGTAGAAAATTCCTGGGCTCACGAGTTGCAAATTGTGGGGGACAAACTAAAAAAGGCCGGCCTCAAAAAGCAGGCCATCGAGCAGTATTCGCAATATTTGCATCACTCCAGCGTGGATTCCAAAACTCGCGCCCAAGTTTCCGAGACGGTGGCCGAACTCTATGTAGAGCTTGGCGATTGCCGCCAAGGTCTGGTCTGGTTGTACCGGGCACAGGTGGCCGCCCCCCCTGCCGAAAACATGCAGGCACTGGAAGCGCAGATCGCCGCTTGTCTCAAAGTTGTAAAACCTGAGCGGCCTTGAGGTATGGTTTTCGTGCTTTTTAAAAATCAATACCGATGCCTTATGGGTCTTTGGCTTTTAGTCTTGCTGTTGATCCCCGTTTCAGGATTTACACAAGAGGAGGAGAATAAATCCCCGGTTTCTGTAGAGGTTCACGTCGCACCAGCCAAAGCCACTATTGGCGACATCATCACTTATTCGATCAGGGTCCGGCATGATCCCAATATTCAACCCTTGCCGCCAAAGTTTATACCTCCCGCAGGATTGGAACCCATCGATCAGGGAATAAAAAAACTCCCGCCTGTGGGAACACAGAAAGAGCAGGAGTTCTGGTTTCGTGTGCGCGCGGATCAGGTGGGGTTCTACGAATTTCCATCCATTACCCTGCCCTTTGAAGCCACAAGAGATGAAAGTGAAAAAATACCTGGACAGATTGCAACTCCAAAAGCTGAACTGGAAATTGAATCGATTCTCCATCTCCAGGGCGAACCCACCGACATCCGGGATATTAAATCTCTTGAAGCCATCGAAAAGAGCTGGCTTCCCTGGATATTGGGAGTGCTGGCAGTCCTCATTGCCATTGCTATGGTCATTTTATACTTACGCCGAAGACACATACGTACCCAGGGAACGTTATCAAACGTCGTTGAAAACCTTTCGCCCCAGGAACTTGCTTTACGGAAACTGGAATTCTTAAGAAATAAGGAACTCCTCGAAAGGGGACTCGTCCGGGAATACTATTTCGAGTTGTCGGAGATATTCAGACGCTACCTTGGGGCTCGATATGAATTCCAGGCGCTGGACTGGACCACCGAAGAGATTAAAGACCATTTAATAATTACCCCTGCAATAGAAGTGATATTTAAGGACAAAATTCGCAAAATACTCGAAAGCACAGATTTGGTTAAATTCGCTAAAGCCCCAGTCATTCCAGCAGAAAATATGATGGAAGAAATTATTATTTTTATACAAGCAACTTCCAAAATAGAAGAAATCGATCCCGCCCTCAAAAATACTTCGGTTAATTCATGACATTTTTTCGCTTTGCCGATCCCTGGTTTTTACTATTGCTTTGCCTGCTTCCCTTATTTGTGGGATGGACCCGCAAAAACCGGGAGGCGGTTCTCCCCTACTCTTCCATAGGCCAATTGAAAACGGTTCAATCCCCTCAGATGCGATTGCTTTTGGCCTTGCCAAGAATTCTGAGGGCCATGGCGTTCGCTTTGTTGGTCCTGGCTCTGGCGCAACCTCAAGAGGGGCAAAAAAGAAACGAAATTCTGTCGGCGGGAGTGGACATCGTTCTGGCGATCGACACCTCCGGCAGTATGCAGGCACTCGATTTCATGAAAGATAATAATCGCATCAACCGCTTGGAAGTGGTCAAGGATGTCGTTTCCGGATTCATAAAAAACCGGGAAAACGACCGCATGGGGATGGTTGTTTTTGGCGACGAAGCGTTCACTCAATGCCCCCTGACGCTCGATCAGGACATTTTACTTTCATTTTTGAAAAATTTGGAAATCGGCGTTGCGGGCGACTCCACCGCCATTGGTTCCGCCATCGGCATTGCGGTCAAACGTCTGAAAGACCTGAAATCCAAATCCAAAGTGATCATTCTATTAACCGATGGCCGCAACAATGCCGGGAGTTTGTCTCCTTTGCAGGCGGCGGAAATCGGAAAAACCTACGGCATAAAAATTTACACCATCGGCGTGGGAACGCGGGGCAAAGCGCCTTTCCTTGTGGATTCCGTATTTGGCAAACAATACATCTATCAGGATGTCGAGATTGATGAAAAAACCCTGCAAGAAATTGCCGAAAAAACCGAAGCCCAATACTTCCGGGCCACGGACCTGGAATCTCTGAAAACCATTTACCAGCAAATTGACCGGCTTGAAAAATCGGAAGTCAAAGTTCTGGATCGCTCCGAATACAATGAACTTTTTCATTATTTTCTCATTCCCGGGTTTTTCCTCGTGCTTCTGGAAGTGATTTTGACCCATACCCGGTTACGGAGGATTCCCTGACATGCGATTTGGAGAACCGGTTTATTTCAACCTGCTCTGGCTGTTGCCCGCATTGATCTTTTTTTTGCTGTGGGCACTGCGAAAAAAACGCGCCCTGACCATAGAGTTTTGCAGTCCGGCCCTCGCTCCAAAATTTGTCGGCGAACAAATTCACCGTCGGCAGAATATGAAAGTAGTTTTCATTGTTCTAGCACTGTTCTTCATGATCGTGGCGCTCACTCAACCCCGGTGGGGGTACGAATGGAAAGATATGAAGCAGGAAGGGGTGGATATCATCGTCGCTCTCGATGTGTCTAAAAGTATGCTGGCCGAAGACATTAAACCCAATCGGCTCAGCCGCGCCAAGCGAAAAATTTCTGACTTGCTGGACATGCTGGAGGGCGATCGGGTCGGGCTGGTGGCCTTTGCAGGAACGGCTTTTGTGCAGTGCCCGCTCACGCTTGACTATTCCGCCGCTAAATTATTTCTGGACGCCACCGACACCGACCTGCTTTCCAACCAGGGAACGGCTCTGGCCGGGGCGATCCGCAAAAGTGTAGCGGCTTTCAGGTCGCAGGATAAAAAATCCAAAGCCATCATCCTTATTACTGATGGCGAGAGCCACGGTGACGATCCTTTGGAAGCCGCAAAGTGGGCCGCAGAGCAAGGTGTTAAAATTTTTACCATTGGAATTGGCAAGGACACAGGCGCTCCCATCCCTGATGCTGGGGGTGGTTTCAAAAAGGATGCGAAAGGTGAAATCGTACTGACCCGACTGGATGAACCCACCCTGCAACAGATCGCACTGGAAACTGGCGGCACTTATGTGCGGTCCGTGACCGGAGATCTCGACCTCGACAAAATATATCTGGAGAACATCAAACCAAAAATTGACAAAAAGGAACTGCAAACCCAACGCCGCAAGCTTTGGACAGAGCGTTTCCAATGGTTTGTTATTCTAGCCATTGCCTGTCTTTTGCTTGAATTTACCCTCCGTGAGAGGCCCTATCGACAAACGCTTTCTAAATAATAATTAATCCACGCGACTCTCTGTTTTTGGTAAAATGGAAGGAGTTAAAAAAACGGCTTCCCCGCAAAGGTGGCTTGACAATTGGGGACACTGATCTTATTTAACAACGATATCAATGCAACTGTAGTTAAACTCGATATTCGCAGTATTTATAACTATTTGAAAGGATTAACGCTATTATGCAAAATATGCCAAGAACAATGAGCATGGACGCGGTCGCCCAAGAGCAACAGCGCTTCATGGTTCGGGTTTACAACTGGATGACGGGAGGATTGGCCGTTACCGGGGCTCTCGCATTTTACGTCTCAAATAGTGAGACGATGATGAATATTATCCACAGTAACCCTATTGTTCCCATCGTATTGTTTGTCGCGCAATTGGGTCTGGTGGTTTACCTTTCAGGCTGGATTCAAAAAATGTCCGCCAGTCAGGCCACCGGCATATTCATGCTCTATGCCGGGTTAACGGGTCTTACTTTTTCCTTTATTTTTATTGCCTACACGACGGCCTCAATCACCTCGGCTTTTATGGTGACTGCCGGCACGTTTGCGGCGATGAGCTTTTACGGCTACACGACCAAAAGGGATCTCACTTCCATGGGAAGTTTCCTTTTTATGGGGTTGATCGGAATCATCATCGCTTCTCTGGTAAATATGTTTTTGCAGAGTGAAGCCATGCATTGGATTATCACCTACGCCGGTGTGCTGATTTTTGTCGGCTTGACGGCCTATGACACTCAGAAGATCAAGGAAATGAATATTCTGGGCAACGAAGGCACGGATGAAGATACCAAGGAAGCGATCATCGGCGCGTTGACGCTTTACCTGGATTTCATCAACCTCTTTCTGATGCTTCTCAGAATCATGGGAGACAGACGCTAGTATTTTTACCTAATGAAGTCGTTTTGAAAATTGCATATTAAGAGTTTTCTCCAAGCGGGATGCTCTTAATATGCGTTTTCTTTTTTCAACTCCCCAACTATCATCAATACGAAAAACTCCTGAAAGTGACCATGTTCGGGTTCCATCTCGTAGCAAAAGCTATTAAAATTTCCCCACCCAGCCCTGTCCTGTTTTTCACTCTCTCGACTTTGTTATTATTGTTTGGAACAGAAGCCGGTTGGGCCGCATCTGCCAGTTCCGCTATTCAGGAGGGTATCGTTGACTATCAGCAAAAAGATTATGCAAAAGCCGAATCGAATTTTTCCAAAGCGGCCCAAGAACTACCCGACAATCCCAACCTCAACTACAACCTTGGCAACAGTCAGTACAAAGCCGGAAAATTTAAGGAAGCCCTGCAAACTTACACAAAGGCAATGGTTGAGGAGTCCCCGCCTGAGTTAAAAGGGAAAGCCTTATACAATACGGGGAACGCTCTTTTCCGATTAGGAAAACTGGAGGAAGCGGCCACGGCTTATAAAAAAGCTCTGGAAGTGGACCCTAAAGATATGGACGCCAAATTCAATCTGGAATTTGTCCGGGAACAGTTAAAAAAGAAAAAGGAGGAACAGAAAAAACAGGACCAAAATTCAAATTCTAAGGACAAGCAGGATCAGCAACCTAAAGACCCTCCCGGCAATAAGGAGGACGATCAGGGCAATCCATCCGACCCGCAGGACCCAAATGCTTCAGGAGAGCCTAAGAAAGAGGAGCCCTCCCCTGCTGAACAACAGGAGACAGCCCAAGCTCAAGAAGGTGCCATTTCCAAAGACCAGGCAGACCATTGGTTGAGCGCCCTCAATGAAGATCTCAAAAAATTTCGTCAGAAACAGGCCAGTAAAGAAACCGCCGGTCGCCCAAATCAAAGCAGGGATTGGTAGCAACCCATTCGATGAATCCAAGACCCTTAAAACTAATATTGCTATTCGTCCTTCCCATGCTTGTGGGAATAGCGAGCTGGGCCCATGCCGAAGAAATCAGCATTTCCGCCCGTGTTGATAAAAACCAACTCTCCCTGGAGGATAGCGTTCAGCTTTCGGTCACGGTACACGGAGTGCAAAACGCCCCGGAACCCTATCTGCCGGAGCTTCCCGACTTTAAAATACGATCGGGCGGCACGTCCTCTTCCACGCAAATCATCAATGGCCAAATGAGTGTTGCGGTCACCCATAACTATCTGCTCGTGCCACAAAACACGGGAACCTTTACCATAGGACCCGCTACCCTCGAATTGGCGGGGGTGACTTATGGAACCGAACCCATCACCCTGACGGTTTCCCTATTGGACCAAACCTCAAGAAAAGAGTCCTCTCCTGCATTCGTTGAGACATCTATTTCAAATGAGAATCCATTTGTTAATGAGCAGGTGATATATACCTTCAAGCTCTACCGCAGAGTGGAAGCAAGAAATTTTAACCTGAGCATGGCTTATGAAGAAAAAGATTTCCGTAAGGAAGATCTGGGCGATGCAAAAATTGTTGCGCGGGTTATCAATGGCATTCAATACCAGGTGCACGAACTGTCTTCTGCCCTTATTCCTATTCATTCCGGGCAAGTCGAAATTCCTCCGGCAACGCTGGAACTCGACCTCATCAACCGATCAAGAAATTCTCAACGACGGAACCCGTTCCCCGGTTTTTTTGACGATTCTTTTTTTGGCTCCAGAAGCTCATCCGTGCATAAAATCTTGCGATCCGACCCTCTGCGGGTCAACGTCCGTCCACTGCCTGAAAACGGTAAACCCAAAAACTTTTCCAACCTGGTGGGAAAAGTGAACCTATCAGCTACCCTGGGTAAAAATAAATTGGAAGTGGGGGATACCACCACCCTGACGGTCACGGTAACCGGACCGGGGCTCGTCAAGGGATTATCACTGGATCTTCCCGAGATGGAAGATGCATTCAAAATTTATCCCGACCAGCCCGAATCCCGTACCATCTCAAAGGAAAATGACCTGATTGGTGAGAAGATTTTCAAATTTGCACTGGTTCCTTTAAAAAGTGGGCAGGTCACCCTGCCGTCCATTACGTTGCCCTATTTTGATCCGGTGAAAGAAGCTTATCAAAAGGCAATGACCCCGCCGACTACGCTCACCATCCTTCCTGCCGGTGACAAGGAGAAATTGAATACAACCGAATCAACACGTTCCAATGAAAACGAAGCGGGAAATAATATTAAAATCCTGGGAGAAGATATCCTGCCCATCCATACCCGGCTCGATGATTTTGAAGAGGAGCCCCTGTCTGATATTAGTCTCTACACAGCGGGGCTGGTGATTCCGCCTGTTTTATTCCTACTGTTCACCGGCTACGTCCGCTACAACCTTCGGCTCAAATATGACACGGCCTTTGTTCGCAACCGCAAGGCCTATAAAGTTGCCAATCAGAAATTAAAACACCTTTCATCCTCTCCTGAAAATAATTCCAGAGAGTTTGCCAAAATTTTATCGGAAATATTCCGGGAATATATCGGCAACAAACTGAACCTGCAAGGCAAGGCCATCACCTCAATGGAAGTGGAACGCAAACTCATGGAGCGTCATTTCCCGAAGGAACAGGCCATTTCTACGCGCAAGCTGCTGGAGAAATATGAAAGTCTGCAATACGCTCCCAATAATTTCACCACAAGTGACGACCTGATCGACGAGTCGCGAGATTTGTTAAATCAATTGGAGAAACAGGTATGAAATTTTGCAAACCTGTTTTCTCCTGTCTCCTCCTCGTTTTTATTGTCCTGATCCCGGCTCTTCCCTGTTCAGCCACGGATGACGCGACCCTTGCCCAAATTGCTCAGGCCAACGATCATTATACCAAGAGCCAATACAATGAAGCGGCGGGCTTGTATCAAGATCTGGTCGACCGAGGTTTTAAAAACGGCTATCTTTATTATAATCTGGCAAATGCATACCTGCGCCTCGGCAAAACCGGGCCTTCAATCCTGAATTATATTCGCGCCCAACGGCTCCTGCCGCGTGACGAATCTTTGACCGCCAACCTGAAATACGCCATTCAGAAAACCCAGGATCAACTGGAACCGCAAGCAACCGCAGGATTGAGTTCCCTTTTTTTCTGGACTCGTAATTTCAATCAAAATGAACATTTGAAGTTTTTACTGACCGTCAACCTGCTGTTTTGGTCGGCGATGGGGGTCTGGACCGTCCGCAGAACAGAGTTTTGGAGTCTAACGCGAAAAACCCTCCTGGCGATTCTTATGGTCGCGGTTTTATCATTTGGGGTTAAAATGGTTGCGGAAACCGAATCTTTACCAGCCGTCGTCATGGCCCAACAAATTGAAATAAAATCGGCAAAGGGTGAGGACAACGTGACCCTGTTTCAATTACACGAAGGCGCTGTTGTAACCATCATCGATCGGAAAAATGACTGGGTTCAAATTGAATTAAGCGATGGCAAAAAAGGTTGGACACAGAAAAAATTTATCGGGATCTAACAGGTTGCTGAAAAACTATTTTTGCCACCCGCAACTGTCACACTGAGCCTGTGATATTCGACAATTGCCTTCATGCCCCGCAGGGGTATGTCGAAGTGTGAAACCAAGCTTTATTATCAAGGTCATACTTCGACAGGCTCAGCATGACAACAGTGGAAACGCTCGTGTTTAGGACTTTTTCAGCAACCTGCTAAACCTATGCGAAGCGAGGGTTGAAATGGCTTTAAAAAAGCGCCGATCGGCAGGAGGCTGGGGAGCCATCCTTTCCTCCTTAAAATGGGCCAGGCGGGCAGGAGGATTGTTGCCCATGATGCGGGCCCTGGCGACCCGAAACAGCTGTAAGAGTTGCGCCCTCGGCATGGGCGGACAACAAGGGGGAATGCGAAACGAAAAGGGAAGTTTTCCGGAAGTATGTAATAAGTCCTTTCTCGCCCAGGCGTCGGATATGCAAGGCGCCATACCATCCAGTTTTTTCGACGATCATGATGTCTCGGCTTTATCCCGATGGTCTGCTCGCGATCTTGAACTGAGCGGACGCTTGACTCAGCCGATGCTCTGCCAACCGGACGCCACCCATTATCGCGCCATTTCATGGGATGAGGCGATTGACCACATCGTTGAAAAATTAAAAACAACGCTTCCAGATCGTACATTTTTTTACTCCAGCGGACGCTCCTCCAATGAAGCCGGATTCCTTCTCCAGCTCTTTGCCCGGTCTTTCGGAACAAATAATGTAAACAACTGTTCCTACTATTGCCATCAGGCTTCTGGAGTCGGCTTGACCCAAAGCATCGGCACCAGTACGGCTACGGTCCAACTGGAGGACCTTGATTCTGCGGATCTGATTTTTTTAATTGGAGCCAACCCCCCAACCAATCATCCTCGCTTCATGCGCACACTCATGGAAATCCGCAGGCGAGGCGGCAAGGTCATAGTCATCAATCCGGTCCAGGAACCGGGACTTGAAAATTTTGCCGTGCCTTCGGATATCAGAAGCCTGCTCTTTGGATCGGAAATTGCCAGCACCTACATTCAACCTCATATCGGCGGCGATATCGCGCTTTTAAAGGGAATCGGCAAAGCGCTATTGAGCATTTCGGAAAACGAACCTGAAATCCTCGCCCGCGATTTCATTGAAAACCACACCAATGATTATTCCGCTTATAAATACGATCTTGAGGAAACCTCCTGGGAGTCTCTGGAGACTCACTCCGGGGTCTCCCGGCAACTCATGCAGGAACTTGCCAATCAATACGAAAAGGCCAAAAATGTCGTCTTCGCCTGGGCGATGGGCATCACCCATCATTCTCACGGCGTCGCAAATGTTCAATCTATCGTCAATCTGGCATTGATGCGCGGCATGGTGGGCCGTAAAAATGCGGGTCTTCTACCTTTGAGAGGCCACAGCAATGTGCAGGGAATTGGTTCCCTTGGATTCACCCCGGAATTAAAGAAACAATTTTTTGACAACCTGGAATCTTTTGGCAATATTTCCCTGCCGTCCCAAAAAGGTTTGGACACGTTGGCATGCATGGAAGCCAGTCACGAAGGGAAATTTGATTTCGCCTGGAATCTGGGAGGCAACCTGTTTGGGTCCAATCCCGATTCCCATTTTTCCAGGGAAGCTCTCAGCACTATTGATTTTGTTTTATACATGAACACTACTTTAAACACGGGTCATTTTCAAGGCCGGGGCAAAACCACACTCATCCTCCCGGTTTTGGCACGCGATGAAGAACAACAACCCACAACCCAGGAGAGCATGTTCAGTTATGTCCGTATGAGTGATGGCGGCAAACCTCGGCATATTGGGCCTCGAAGCGAAGTGAGCGTGATTACAGACGTTGCCGCAAAGCTGTTTGAACGGCATCCTGTTTCCTGGAATGATCTCAAGGTGCATGAAAATATTCGAAAAATGATCGGCTCCATTGTTCCCGGATTTGAAAAGTTGAAAGCAATAGATAAAAGCCGTAAGGAATTTCATATTGAAGGAAGAATTTTACATTCGCCACAGTTCCCAACTAAAAATGGAAAAGCTAATTTTCAGGTATGTTCTGTTCCTGAAATGTTCCATGCAGGCGAAGAAAAAAACGCCTTCCAACTCATGACTGTTCGGTCGGAGGGTCAATTCAATACCGTCGTGTACGAATTACAGGATCGTTACCGTGGCATTGAATCGAGAGAAGTGGTGCTGATGAACCCGGAGGATATAAAATCCCTGGGATTCCAGGAGGGAGAAAAAGTAACGGTGGAGAACGCTACGGGTAAGATGTCGGGATTAAAAATTACTTCTTTCTCAATAAAACCAGGAAATATTTTGATGTACTACCCGGAAGCAAATGTTCTGGTACCAAGGCATTACGATAATCAATCCAAGACACCTTCGTTTAAATCGGTTCGGGTGCGGGTAAACAAGGAGGGTTGAGTGCCGGTGGTTATTTCGACTTCAACTGCAACTTCATATTTTTCTTTCTTTCTTTAACCGCGACTTCATAGGTCGAAATCAATTGATGCAATATCTGCTGCCGATTCAATGGAATGGAAATGGACCTTCCATCAAATTGAACTCTTAAATGCTCTGTATCCTTTTCCTCAATTGTAAAGCACCCTTTTTGTACCATTTCCGCAGTCCGGGACAACAAACTGCCTTTGTCCCACGGTTTGAAGAAATGAAGATCCGCTCCTGACTCAAGACCCTCCAGAAGAGTATTCATATCCCACGATGCAGTGAGTAAAACGACGGGAACATGTGCCAGGACGGGATTTTTTTTAATCTCTCGACACAACTCAAATCCATCCATTTCCGGCATCATTATATCAGTGAAAACAATATTCGGGGCCTGCTCGTGCATCATTGCCAAAGCATCATACCCATTCATGGCCACCTTGACAGTGTAATCGTGCCTGGTGAGAGTGTGGCGCAGAAGCTCTCCCTGCTCCTGACAGTCCTCAACAATCAATATATAAGTTCTTTCAACATCATTTTTCATATTGGCAGCCATTAGATAATTTCACGGGTTTGCATTTTTTTCGCGATCCATTAAGCATTCCTTTTTACATAGAACAATTTTCATTTTGCAAAATTTTCGCCAATGCATCTTGTCCGCTAAATTTATTCGATCTTTATAGGATAGCCATTCTTTTTTAAAGAAACCCAATGAATCTGTAGAGCAAGAAGTTTCGCATTGATTTAAATCTTTAAGCGAATGCGAAATAGCTAGTTTTTTAAGATCATGCTTATTAATTCCGGTTTTATTAGTGCCAGCATTTTGAGGTGATCCGTATGCCGTTTGGCATGATATTATGATCAACACCAATAGAGCCATGGAGCCTAGAAAATATTTTTTTATAAAACTTTTCATTCTCTTGCACTCAATATTTACAGATTAGACCTGAGTCAATACATGCAATTTTTTACACTTCATAAGACGGTTAGAACCTATTAACTCCCAGGGCACTTATCCCCAAAGGGGGAAGTAAATATCGTCCCTCCGGGGAATTGGACTAACCCCCATTAACTAGCAATTATCAGGATCTGCACCCACTAAAAAACCTTTTAAATGGGCTCTTTTTCCGGAATCTCCTTGGCGGTAGACACGAATCACCTTTTCGATCAATTCTCGTAACTTTTGATCCTGTAGAAGATGAACAAATTCTTTTTGAAAAATGGTTTTTTCCATGCCGTCGGAATCTTGACGAATCATGGAACCTCGCCCTGTCAGGAGCCAGTAGAGATTAATATTGGAAAATAAGCAGAGATTTGCCAATGTGGTGGCTGATGGAAGAGATTTATCGTTTTCCAAATCCGAAAGAGAACCCTGAGAAACCCGGATTTTCTTGGACAGTTCGACCAGTTTGAGCAGAGAATGTTTGCGCCAGGTCTTCAATCGCTTGCCCACCGTCGTGTTTGTGATAGTTTCCTTTGAGCCATTGCTTTCATTCGTCATAACTTCCATCATCGTGATATCCCTTAAAGTTAAAAGTTTTCATTTAATAAATCATGATTATATATCAGGATTTATCAGAAGGGAAAGTTTCCCTTATTTTGTTCCCTGTTAAGGACCAAACCCGCAGTCAGATGTTTCCATTCTCCGGCGGCCAGTTCATTAACGGCGTCCCATCTTTCCCAAATTTCCTTTTCCTCCGCCAATCCCCCAAGAGAAACCCTTCTCAGTTGATCCAAATATTTTCTCCACTTGACCAGCATTGGGATTCGCTGGCCAAAATGAATTTGGCGGGAACTCAAAATATTATCCTCTATATCACACAACTTAATTTTCTTTGATTCCAGAGTCCAGTCGCCGATTTTAGCCGCATACTCATCGCTGGAAAAATTATGCGGCTTGGTTAAATCACAAACTATTTTTCGGACCTGGGGTCCAAACAGGCCGTCAAGTTCTTCAATGTTGAGAACCGTGTCCTCGATCAGATCGTGACACAAGGAAGCGACCATCCCGTTTACGGACTTATGTTTGAATGTTAGATAACATTTGCAAACACGACGGGGATGGTTAAAAAACGCTTCACCTTTTGGTCCCTTTCGAACCTGCCCGGCATGAAGCTTTTTTGCCAGAGCAATAGCTTCTTTAATTCGCCCAATAGAATTACTTTCACTCATTGCGGACTATTTTGAGAAATCAGAGACTCACTCCGAAAAAATTCAATACAGTCCGAAACAATCCATTTGATATGGGAAAGCAGTTGATGGTCGGAATCCAGTTCCTGCAATTGGCACCAGGGACGCGTCTGAGTAAATTTTCGGGACTCTAAAATATCCACCGTATCGTCATGGATGCCGTGCACAATCCGCGTGGGTAATTTCCTGTCCAATGCCAGCCGATCCCATTTTGCGGCATCCCTGAAAATATCCGCACTCAATTCCATCTCTTTATTGTACCGATAATGAAACACTTTGATCAAGTCGGGAGTGGCGTTAGAGCCTTTTAAATGCCCTTGAATTAAGACACTCCATCTTTTAAGAAAGTTAAACCCCGGCGCCATCAGGTAAATGGCAGACACATCTTTTCGCTTTTGTGCCACGAGCGCGGCAAGGTACCCCCCCATACTGCTTCCAATCAATCCGAATTGATCACCGGGATTTTGGTCCATACAGTCATTAATGATATTTATCTGGCTGGATAGGCATAACCGTTGAAAATCCCCGCCTTCCAGATCTGGAATTGCCAGTGAAACGGAAATCTGATCAAAGGATTTTTTAAATTCAGTCGCCTTTTTCGATCCCGGCCCGGAAGCAAACCCATGCAAATATATAATTTTAGACACGATTATTTCACCTGCAATTGCCAGCTTTTGGAAACATTCCTCATGTTCATGGACCTCTACTAATTTTTTCCATCACGGGCTCAATTCTTTTTCCGGTCCTCCATGATTCAGGCCATCAACGGCTGCACGCATCCACCACAACAGACCCAGACCGGGAAGAGCCACCAGAAAAGTAATGAAAAAGAAAACCGGCCACCCAGCGAATTCAGCAAGATATCCAGAAGGCGGTCCCACAAATACTCTTCCCAAAGCCGCCAACGCCGATAATAAGGCAAACTGGGTCGCCGTGTACCGATGGTTACAAAGAGCCATTAAAAAACCAAGGAACGATGCAGTGCCCATGCCTCCGGCAAGATTTTCAAAAGCCACCGCAAACACCATCATTGTGTAATTCTTTCCCAGATAGGCCAGAACCATAAATGAAAGGTTTGATATCGCCTGCAAAATTCCAAAATAGAGGAGCGACCGAAACATTCCCAGGCGAGCCATAATCAGCCCGCCAAAAAGAGCTCCCAGGATGGTGGCTATCATCCCCATCCCTTTATTGATGGCCCCAACCTCACCAACAGAAAACTCCGCGCCGCGTATCAAAAAGGCCGTCGTCAGGCTTCCCGCAAATGCATCGCCCAGCTTATAAAGAACGATCAAGGCCAGGAACACCCAGGCTCCCGGTCTTGAAAAAAATTCCTTAAGCGGTCCTCCCACCGCTTCAGCAAGCGTCCGTGGAGGCACCACTTTTTCTTCAGGCTCAGGCCCGAAAAGAGTGGCCAACACTCCCAGGCTCATCACACCCGCCATCAGAAGGTAGGTCAGCCGCCAACCTAATAACTCCGAAAACATCAAAGCCAAGGCGCCTGAGATAAGCATGGCGACCCGGTATCCGGTCACAAAGACCCCGGCGCCGAGCCCGCGCTCACGTTCCCTCAATATATCCGTTCGGTACGCATCAATAACAACATCCTGCGATGCCGACATGAAAGCGATCATCACCGCCAGAAAAGCCACAACCCAGGGGACATTTTTCGGCGAAAACCCACTCATCGTTGCAATGAGAACAATGAGTGAAATCTGAAAAATCAGGATCCAACCCCGTCGTCTGCCAAAAATCGGGGGAACAAACCGGTCTAAAAGTGGAGCCCAAAGGAATTTGAGAGTGTAAGGCAGACCCACCAGAGTAAATATTCCTATGGTTCCCAGATCCACGCCCTCTACCGTCATCCAGGCTTGCAACGTCCCCCCTGTTAAAGCCAGGGGCAAACCTGAGGAAAAACCCAGAAATAAGACCGTCCCAATGCGAATATTGGCCAGGGATCTGAATGTCGGCAAGGGCTGTTTGTTATCCACAACAAAAGGATAACAGAAATTCCTTTATTTTCAATAGGTTAAATAAAATTTCAACAAATTTTAAGAAATTATGGAAGAAATTTCCTGACAACCAATTTAATCTAACCATCTAAAACTTATAGGTTTCCATTGAAAAACCAGCTTATTTTGGCCATTCAAGGGATTTCAATCCAAAAGTCAATTGCAATATAAAGATACGTCTAATAAAATCAATGAACACCCAAATTATTCCTTTTATATTAACCTTTAGCTTCGCAGTAACTTTAGTCACCGCAGAGGCCTCAAAGGTTACATAAATATTCTGGACACCAGCAAATGCAAAACCCGGCAAGTTTTCAGAAACTTAAAGAACAATATAAATTACAGTCTCTTGAGTTGAATAAATTCAAAGAGGAAAAAGAGAAGTCTATAAAAAATCTGACCGATTTAGTGGCCAGTAACCGGGAAGAAATAAATTTACTCAAAGAAACCATCAAAAAAAACGAAGAGGAAATTGGTTTACGGCGATCCTTTAATTTTGAAACTCGAAAACAAAATTCTCCTCAGGAAGTTTCCGGCAATAATAGCGAAGGTGGAAATTTACAAGCAGATGAAGAATATCTATCCGATTTACCATCATTCCTGAAACCGGTTCTAAAAAGTAAGATTAAATCCCTCACGAATCAGGCTCTAGCTTTAAAAGAACAGTCTGAGAGGGAAAAAGAAAATAATAGAAAAATTAAAAAAGAAAATTATGAGTTTCAACGAGAGTTGGTTCGGTCGCACGACGAAATTAACGAAGCAAATAAACTGAGAGAAAAAATTGAACTGCTGAAATCTCAATTCAGGAAAGAGACTTCCACAAACTGGAGCGGCAAACAGGCAAACGATAAGATTTTTCTGAAGAACAAATTGTTAATTAAAAGATACGAACAATTTCTCTACGGAGAAACCGTTCTTGACCAGAAGGGAACCCCGCCTTCTGCCATCATTAAAAGTTTAAAAAGGGATCTGGAAAAAAAGAAAATGACAACCAAAATTTAATTCAACAAACGGATTTTCTTCATGAAGAAATTAAAGAGCTGGAATCCAAAATTATGTTTCTGGAGGAAAAAAATATTATTGACGCTTCCGAATACAGGCCCAATACAGAAACCCGTATTGCTGTGACCGCTGAGTTTTCTAACGGGCTGGGAAGTTTTCTCGTCACCTATTCAGACCTCATCACCCTGGTCCTGGTTATTTTTGTTTTACTGTATTCGATATCCAAGGTAGACCCTGAGAAATTTTCAGAGGCATTTTCCTCCTTTCAGGAACAAGAGTTCCGTTATGAAACCAATAATACCCGGTTAAATAATGATGAATTAAAAATGCTCAAACGGGTACGGGAGCTGGTCAAGGATAATGTCGACCCTGAAAGCCTGGTTCGTAGCGATGTCAGAACGGTTCTGATTCGCTTGAAGTCATCAGACCTTTTCGCTCCTGGCAGTGCGGACTTAATTCAAGGAGCAGAAGAATTGATTCTCAATTCTATAAGAAAGGATATGCAGGATGGGGTTAAACAGGTTCATGTCGATGGACACACCGATGACGTTCCCATGAAAGAGAACCAAAATTTCCCGACAAACTGGGAACTGTCCTCAGTTCGTGCCTCGCATGTCGCCAGAGTGATCATTGATAAGTTTAAATTTTCTCCAGAACGTATCGTTGTCGCCGGATACGGTCAATACCGCCCTATAAAACCGAACAATAATGATTTAAACCGCGCCTTGAACCGCCGAGTGGAAATTAAAATACTAAAAGATGTCAAAGTCACTGAAGAAAATCTAACTACTAAACCGACCAAAAGCCAAAGTAAAAACTCTGAATCAGAACAAAATTTATCCACCCCCAACCTCCTCCCCATAAAGACTTATTTCCAAAATCCTTAATATTCCGATAGAAATTTTCAGGCAAAATAATATCTTTTTACTTTACCTGAAACCCCCTTATAATATTGATATATATATATTTATAAACTTTAAGGGGGCGGATGTGCGCCTCTCACTATCGGATTGCTGATCAAACGATATGCATTTATCGCCGCAGGAAGACGCCATTGATCTGTTGAAAAACCGAAGGTTTTTTCTTCAATTCAATCAACATAAAATCGAACGAGCTCTTAATACATTTTCCGAGCCCGACCGGATGATATTTATGGTTATTCCCAGGCTTCTTCATGTCAATCAGAAGGGATTACCGGGTTATCTGGGGGAAGATGTTCCCTGCGGAATTCATAACTACACAATAGACCCGCAAACTCTATTTTTTGCTGAAAAATTATTTCCTGCGGTCATCATCCGACGCCATGAAACTCTCACTCCTGCCATCCATTCGTTGTTGTTGGTAGGAAGCGTTGGTTCCATTGCGCAAAACCAAAAATCCGACCTGGACTACACCCTCCTGGTGGACAAATCCAGGCTTTCGGAAAATGACATCGCGCTCTTGAAAAGAAAACTAAAATTGATTGAAAGGTGGGTCATGTTCGAGTTTGACCTGGAAACCCATTTTTTTATTAACGATATCCAGGAAGTAAAAAATAATATCTTCGGAGAGAGCGACAGCGAAAGCACGGGTTCTGCACTGGCGAAATTGTTGAAGGAAGAAATGTACCGGACGATGATCGTTGCCGCAGGGAAAATTCCCTTCTGGTGGATTGTCCCGGTAAGAACGGATAACAATGAATATGACAACCTGTTTCAACGGGTCAGTAAAGGAGAAACCCTTCTTGATGGGGATGATTTTATAGATATCGGAAATATTGCTGATATTTCTGACGGAGAGTTTTTTGGAGGATCTATCTGGACTTTAATTAAATCCTTCAATTCTCCTTTTAAAACATTATTGAAAATGGGACTGCTTGAGGAATACATGTTCAACAAAACCTCATTCAATCTTCTGTGCCACCAGATCAAGGAAAAAGTTTTCTCCGGTGATCACTCTTATCAGGTAGACCCTTACCTCATGTTATATGAGCGTGTGGAAAACTTTTTCCAGGAAACCAAGTCCAGCAAGGAAATGGATGCCTTGAGAGTTGCCTTTTATATGAAAATTGGAACCCAGGTTGATTTGGATCAACTGGATACGGCATCCAATGACTCAAAACTTACTATTTTGAAAAATAAGCTTGATCTGTGGGGTTGGCCCATTTCCAAGTTAGAACATTTGAACACCTATAAAAACTGGCAAATGAACCAAAAAGTGGCAATGGGAAACCGAGTCAATAAAATACTTATGAAATCGTACGAAGCTATCTCTGAAAGAAACAAATCGCTTGATCCTTCGGATACTTTAATTACGAAAAAGGACACTCACCTCCTGGGCCGCAAATTATTCAGTTTTTACCGCAAAATACCTAACAAAGTCGAAAACCTGTTTTCTCTGGTCGAGGGAAATACAGCGGAAACTGCCCTAACCTTTCTCCTGGACAAGAATAGCCCTATAAAAAATCCCGTCTGGTATTTGGTTCGGGGAAAAACCATGAATGTCGATAAGCTAAAACCGGAAAATATCATCAAAACGGCATCTTCTTTACAGTTCCTGATAGCGTTCACGGCTTTCAACAAGTTATTTCAAAAATCCACGGACATTTTCATCAGGCCGGAATCCCTGTCGATCACTACAAGCAACTTACATATTATGCTTAACCAGATAGACATTTTCCTGGGACAGGTAAGCATAAACGCCATTCACAACGATGATTTATTGTCATCAGTACGCATCACCAAGCTTTATATGATAGTCGACTTCGGAATTATTGATCCCAGTGAAATTATCCTGGGAGATATACACCAGTGCAAATCCAATACAGATCTGAAGCGATTCATCACCCCGCGAATTGATAAAATCAAAAATCTAACGACGATATATCTGACTTCCTGGGGAGAATTATTTTGCAAGACCTATTCAGGACCCAACTTAATTAATCGTTGCGTGGAAGAATTAAGCAGCCAGATCGTTCTCGAAAATAATTCGGAAAATAATTTTTTGAAAGTATTTATTCCCAGTAAACATTGTGAAATTTTACAGGTTCCATGGTTGACTAAATATCTGCTCCGCGCGATGAAAAACAAAAAAATACCACTCGCTAACCAAAAGGCCAGCTAATAAATATTATGGCAAATACTCTCGCAAATAAAGCTGAAATCATCGCCGACATACCGGCCGTTACCCCCCAACAAGAATTAAAAGCAGATATGGGAACGGTGCTTGGAGTATTCGCGGGTATTATTTTGATCGTTATTGCCATTCTTAACGGTGGGTCTCCCGAGGTTTTCGTCAACTTGAACAGCGCTCTCATCGTGTTTGGAGGCACAGCGGCTACCACCTTCATTGCCTTTCCATCAAAAAACATATTCATGATGGTTCCCGTAACAATCAATGCTTTCAAACCGGAGATTTACCATCCTTCAGAATATGTTGAAGAAATAATAGACCTTGCCTCCACCTACCGTTCCGGCGGAACAAAAAGACTGGAATCGGAAGAACAGTTTCTTAACAACAGATTAATAAAAAGCGGGGTGGCGATGGTTGTGGATGGGTACAATACTCGCGAAATTCATGAAATCATGGATCGCGAACTGTCCTCAATGATTGAAAGACATAACGCTGGACAAAAAATTCTCCGATTCATGGGAGTTCAGGCTCCGGTTTTCGGAATGTGCGGGACCCTGATCGGCCTTATTCAGATGCTCATTAATGTGAACAACCCTGCCACCATCGGCCCCTCACTCGCAACCGCTTTGATCACCACGTTTTATGGTCTCATATTGGCCAATCTGGTGATCACGCCGATCGTTTCCAAATTACACACGCGGACGGAAAGTGAAACGATGCTGTATAAGGCCATCAAGGTGGGAATATTGGGCATTCAAAAAAAGCAAATCCACAAAAAATCCGAAAAAATATGAATGCGTTACTTCCTCCAGATCAACAAAGGTGAAGAAATAATGTCCACGGTCGATAATTTTCTAAAAATAATCAGTTCAAACATGGATCAGGAAGGAGGCAACTTCAGTTCCCAGCAACTCATGGGAATCAGTTTAAATGGAGTTAAATTAGTAAACACCATTTTTGACGATACAGACTTTGAGTTTTCTGAACTCATCGAAATCAATTTTTCCAACTCGAAGCTCAAAAATGTCTCGTTTCATAAAGCAAAGTTAAAGGATGTGGATTTCTCTGGAGCACAACTCCAGGGCGTTAATTTTCAAGAGGCCCTGCTGGTCAACTGCAATTTCAAAAATGCATCGCTGGAAAACGGGACGTTAAACTCAGCAACACTGAAAAATTGCGACCTGAGGGGAAGTAACCTCAACCACGCCAACCTTTCTTCTGCCAAATTAATTAAATGCGACCTCTCTTTCGCAAGATTGATGTATGGATACTTACGGAAAATTGAAATCAGTGATTCACAATTGAAGGGAATCAACCTCAGGGGATCGGATTTAAGTTTCTGTAAAATTCAGGGGACGGACTTTAGCGGTTCCGTATTAAAATATACCGATCTCAATTCATGCACCTTCAAGAAAGTCAACCTCAGTAATGCCAACCTGGTGGGGGCCGAGATGAAGGACGCGCATTGTCAGGAAATTACGATGAAAGAAGCGAACATGGAAGGAGTGGATCTGACCTACGCCAACCTGGAAGGTTCCAACTTGCAAAACGCATTTCTCCTGGAAGCCAATCTGCACGGCGCCAATCTGACCAACGCCAATCTCAAAGACGCCTATTTTGTGGACGCCAACATCAGCAAGGCAAATACCACCGGAGCCAATCTGGAAAATACCATTTTGCAGTAATATTCTTTTTGCAGAATGTCCTTTTCCTGGATAGGCATCCAGCCTAAAATGAGGAAAATCAAAAGAACCTGACTGCTCTTAGGCGGAACAGCTGATGGCCACCTTCATTTTAGTCCTTCATCTTTTAGTTATTATTTTCTTTATCGTGGGATTTCCCATAGGGCTCAAACTGAATCATCGAGGGTTCAGATATTTCCACGGTGCGGCCCTCGCTCTGGTGACGTTGTTCATGGTGCTGGGCATCCCCTGCTCTCTCACCGTTTGGGAGGAAGGCTTGACAGGTTCATCCTATGAAGGATCGTTCATCGCCTTCTGGTTGCATCGTATTATTTATCTGGAGTGGTTCGAACCTGTCCATGTTTTGATTCTGGACGTATGTTTCGCCCTGCTCGTGTTTTCATCCTTCATCTGGTACCCCATCAAAAAGAAAGGGAAATGAGAAAATTTATTTCTTCTGAATTACTGCAGTCACACAGCGAAAACCGACATTTTCAAAGAATTCATCCGGCGGCACTTCCGTGCGGTTGAAGGCGAAACGGTAGGCATCGAGAAAATAGTGCCCGGATTTTTGAAACCCGTTCCCCCGCAGGACCTTAAATTGTTTTCCAAAGCGAGCGTCTTTATGGGTATTCCCAGGATACGCCTCATACCAGTCCAGCGTCCACTCCATGACGTTACCGGCCATATCATAAACATTATAAGGGCTGACATCCTCCGGTTTGCTCCCCACGGGAAGAGTCGTCTTCTCTCCTTCAACGCCAACATTGGCTTTTCCTTTCACATACTCATTGCCCCAGGGATAAGACAGTCCGTTTGGGCCACGGGCAGCTTTCTCCCATTGCGCCTCGCTCGGCAGTCGCTTGCCCGCCCACAATGCATACGCTAAAGCTTCCTGCCAGATAACATTGGTGATCGGGTGATCGCCCTGGCCTTCAGGGTACGTACCGTCCACCCAATGCGCTGGATAGTCCGGGTATTTGGTATCTTCCATATACACCTTGTATTCCGCATTGGTGACTTCATAACGGTCGATATAATAGTCGCCAAGATGAACCTTTAGCTCCGGGTGCTGATCGAGGAACAGCGGTTTCACTGTGCCGATTTTTTGTTGGGTATTTTCAAGGTCGGTTTTGTTCGTCCCCATGATAAATTCTCCGGCAGGGATCAAAACCATTTCCTTGTTATCAATCGGGGAGATTTTTACAGGTTTTAAAGGCCCGTCGCCGCATCCCGGCAGGAAAATCAAAAGACAAATTAAACAAGGTATAATAACTTTTCGAAGCACAAACATTTTCAAGTCCCATTAATTTTTGAATATAACTACCAAACGTATCACTATATGAAAAGATTCTTCGTTCTCCTAATAATTTCAATCCTTGCGGGTTTTCCGGCTGTTCAGGCCGAGGCTTTTGAAAAACCCCTTGCCGATAAAACCACGGGAAATGCCTCCCCGCATATTCTGAAGTCTGATGAATTTTCACTGAACACCCGCAATGTAAAAGTACTTACTTCCCAGGGAAAAACCCTGTGGGTTGGCACCTCAAATGGAGTCATCAAATACGATACCACCACCGCCAACCATTATGAAATTTTCGATAACCAGAACGCCCTTCTGAGCAACGGTATTTTCGGCATCGTCCTGGATGGCAACGACAATCCCTGGATCGCCACCTACGGCGGCGGCCTCAGTCATTTCGATGGGGCACAGTGGCACAACATCAACACCCCGCAGGGGCTGTGCGATTCGTTCGTCTACGATCTGGAGTTTTCACCGGCTGATAACACATTATGGATCGCTACCTGGAGCGGCGCGAATAGAGTACGCGGCGACCTGTGGGATCGCAAGTCCTGGGAGTCTTTCACCAAGGAAAATACCAACGACGGGTTGATCGACGACTGGGTCTACGCCATTGACGTGGGCGATGACGGGCGCGTGTGGTTCGGCACTGAATCCGGCGTCTCAATGTACGATGGGAAAAAGTGGAAATCGTGGAGTCATGCGAATGGAATGGGGGCGGAACTCAAACACGTAAAAAGCGACAATCAAGGCGTCATGTCGCAATTCGCAGGCAACCACCACAGCCAGCACGCAACTGACTTGCCCAATGTGGAGAACGCCGATTACCGCCCCAACTATGTCGTCTCCATGCTGCTGGATGAAAAACAACGGCTGTGGATCGGGACCTGGGGCGGAGGCTTGAGCGTACTCGACACCCGCACGGAAACCTTCCGTAATTTCACCGTGCAGGACGGACTGCCGGGAAATTACGTCCTGGCGATTGAAGAAGGCCCCTATGGAGATCTGTGGATCGGCTCCAACGGCGGCTTGAGCCGCTTTGACGGGAAGGCGTTTACAAACTATTCCGAGCATAACGGCATGATCGGCGCCTATGTATTCAGCATCGCCTTTGGGGAGGACCACTCCTTGTGGATGGGGAGTCATAGAGGCATGAACCGTTTCAAGTTTGCCCCTGAGGGTCGCGGGTTGATGAAGATGGATTGAAAAAAAATTAGACAGGATTAACAGGATAGACAAGATAAAAAAAAATCCCCCTAACCCCCTTTAGTAAAGGGGGGAAATCATGCTCCCCCTTCTGTGAAGGGTGACGGCTGGGAGGGGTGATTTCACCGCAAAGACGCAGAGGACGCAGAGAAACCAATAATAATTAAATCAATCCTCACCTTAATCTTCTCCTCTGAGAGGAGAGGAAATTATTATAAATCCCTTGCCCCTTTGAGGAGAGGATCTCGATGAGGAGAGATGTGCAAGTCCTAGAGATTTTATTCACGATCTCGTCTTCCCGAAATGATAGAGATTATATTGACTACTGCATTTGTTGACTCAGCGCACAGAGCAGCCAAACGAAAATCTGCTGTGCGCCTATGGGTCAGATCATTAGCTAAATCTAACGCTGCCTTAGCGTGTTTCCGAATATTCTCGTTTGGTTTTCCCTCCAACTCCTTAGCAATATAAGCCGCAAGCATGCGTTTAGCATCCGTTGTGCTGGCTACTATTCCATCTAAAGTTGGATGCAACCTGCTATCATAAACTGCCTGCCCCAAGGAAATCAACGTTTCCCTTGCTAGGAATCCAATTGCTTGAAAATTTTCCTCAGAGGACGCCCGCGCAAGCTGGAGTTTAATTTCCCCCATACTTCGATCAACACGATTCCAGCCTGTTGGCTTTTCGAATACTGGATTTATAGAAGCTGATTGCATGCCTTTTAATACTTCAATCAGTGGATCAAACATCTTTCCAAGAAAGTTGCGCCGAGATTGATATGATGGGAGACTTCCATCATTCCACTTTCCATACCACGCCCAAAGATCTTTAAAAGGATTGGGGTTTTCCAGCCCTCTTTCTCTTAATCCTTCGGAGGTTTCCTGAAATCTTGTTATATAATCATCGTTCTCACTTTGTATGCGAGCGCCACCAGTTGAGACTGACACCATTATGCTTTTCTGTGACTCCAAGAGTTTTGTTAGCTCTTGGTGGGTGGTTTTATATACCTTGCCGTGGATTTCATTGGTTAGCTCGGGGGATATTGTAACTTTTCCTATCCATGATTGGGGATACGCCCTAAACAAGGTTTCAGCTTTGTTTTTAATGTTTTGTTCAATTGCCTGTAAATTCATTTGTATATTAGAATAGAGGTCAAGTGGAACTTTACAAAATAGTCCATACTCCGTGGTTCCTCCATTCCAATTATCGTATCCTTCCTCTTCAATTATTGGTGATCCTTGAGATAAGACCTGAAACTCAGCGATCAACTCCTCCCTTTTTAAAAGGTTAGCTAAGGTCGCTATTATTTTTCTCGAATCTTTAAGTACAGGGTCCATAGAGCAGTTTTGCCTTTTTACTTAAAAGTTCAAATTATGTCCACTATAGCTCGAATCCGGTCACTCGGTATCTGACACCGTCTATCAGATAAAGTCTCAGTTTTTACACCTTAAACGATTCCATTAATCAAAAATCATCGTCGTCGTCATCTTCTTCGATCATGGCTTCGTCCACCTGGGCTTGTTCGGCCTGGTCGATCAGTTCCTTGATGCGCTCGTATCCTGCCGCCAGTTTTTGAATATTGACCAGCAGGGTGATGAGTTTGGCATCCGGGATCTCCCGCATCCCCGCGACCAGAGGACCGCGTTCATCATCCTCATATTTTTCATCAAATTCTTCGAATGTGGATAGAATTTTGTCTTTGCAGTGGAGCAGGTCGTAAAAAAAGCTTTGGATTTCAATCTTGGCCATGGATCACCTTTATTTAATAAATGGAGATTATTGGAAGTATTATCAGCTTGAAAAATGCACCCTGCCTTTGCGAGGCAACAACGCCGTAACCGACAAGGGATTATTTTTTTTCGCATTATTTTTTCATTAATATTAATATATTCCGTAAGAAATCGCGATTTTTCCTGCAATAATCATTATGGGCTCAAGTTTAACACTTAATTTATTGAAATAAAGGTCGTATCTATGGCAGAAGGCGAACGCTTCGTCGATAACGGCGACGGCACCATCACGGACACCAAATACAATAAGATGTGGATGAAAGAGGACAGCTACCAGATGCGCGGCAAATGGCTGACCTGGAAAGGCTCCCACAAATTCGTCAACTGGCTGAACGAGCAGCAATTCGCCGGTTACGACGACTGGCGCGTGCCCAATAATCAGGAATGCCGGAATCTGTACGATCACGAATGCAAAAACACCGATTTCGACGGGGACATCGTCCACATCGACTATATTTTCCCGGAGGGCGGAGGTTCCACCTACTGGTGCGCCGAGGAATCGGGGATCAACGGTATGGCCTATAATTTTTACAGCGACCGGGGGTATCAGGTGCGCAAAAAATCATCGGATGAAGGCAATATGACGTGCCGACCCATTCGGTCCTCCGGTCCTGATGTCAAAAAGCAGGGCCGTCTTTCCGCCACGGGAAGATCCCGGCGCGAATGACCTGAACCTTAATTCCTTTCACTTCTATGGCAAAACACAGGGCAACCGTCGCTGAAATCGACCTCAGCGCCATCAGGCACAATCTGAAAGCGATTCGTTCCCTTCTGGCTCCCAAGGTCAAGATCATGGCCGTCGTCAAGGCAGACGGCTATGGGCACGGCGCGGTCCCCTGCGCTAAAGCCGCGTTGGAAGCGGGCGCCGACTGGCTCGGTGTCGCCATCCTCGAAGAAGGTATCGAGCTGCGGGAAAACGGCGTCTCCGCGCCCATTCTGGTGATGGGAGGTATTTTCCCCAATGAGGTTGCGGATCTCATCCGCCACGATCTGTCCACCAGCGTGAGCACTCTGCCTCTGGCTGAGAGTCTCTCCCAAGAAGCGGAAAAACAAGGCAAAACGGTCGGTGTGCATCTGAAAGTCGATACCGGTATGGGGCGGCTGGGGATGCATCCTGAAGATTTGCTCGCCTTTGTGGAGAAGATCCAATATTCAAACAACCTGCGCATTGAGGGGATCTTCACTCACCTGTCCTCCTCTGACGAAGGCGACCCGGAATTCACCCAGTTTCAATTTTCCCGGCTGGTTGATGCGTTGACTCCGTTGAAGGCCAAGGGTATATCTCTGCCACTGATTCACACCGCCAACAGCGCGGCGATTTTGATGTTTCCCGACAGTCACCTCAACATGGTGCGACCGGGAATCATCCTTTACGGCGCCCTTCCCTCGCCCGACCTGAAACCAACGATAAACGCGCTGAAAGCTCACGACGTTCAATTCCGTCCGGTCATGCGCTGGAAAACTAAAATCATACAGATCAATAAAGTGCCCAAAGGGACTCCGTTAAGCTATAACCGGCAATTCATCACTGAGCGGGTGAGCCTGATTGCCACCCTCCCCGTCGGCTATGGCGATGGCCTGAACCGCGCACTATCGAACAACATGGACGTTCTTATAAGGGGGCAGCGAGCCCCGCAAGTGGGCGTGATCTGCATGGATCTGTGTTTGATCGATGTGACGAATATCGAGGGCGTGCAATGCGAAGACGAAGTGGTCCTATTCGGCCAGCAGGGAGAGGCAACGATCACCGTCGATGAAATGGCCGAGCAGTGCGGAACCATCTCTTATGAAATTCTGTGCAACGTGAGTAAGCGGGTGCCGAGGGTGTATTTGACTAATGGAAAACTCTAAGGAGCCTATATGCCGGTGATCACCAATGCTCAATCAGGGACTAATATTTTCGAAATTGCCGAGGGAATTTTTCGGATCAATACCCCGGTTTCTTTTCCTGGAATGGAAGGCGGTTTTTCATTCAACCAGTTTCTGATTGTGGACGACGATCCCCTGCTCTTCCACACCGGACCTCGTAAAATGTTCCCTCTGGTGCAGGAAGCTGTGAAGCAAGTGATGCCGGTTGAACGTCTTCGTTACATCTCTTTCTCCCACGTGGAGGCGGATGAATGCGGTTCACTGAATGAATGGCTGGCTGCGGCCCCGAATTCCGTGCCCTTGTGCGGGCAAGTCGCCGCCATGGTTTCGATCGGTGACATCGCGGATCGACCGCCTCGAACCCTGCAGGACGGAGAAGTGCTTGCCCTTGGAAAGCATTCCGTACAATGGCTCGATACTCCGCACTTGCCGCATGCATGGGAATGTGGTTTTCTGTTTGAAACTCATACCAAAACCCTCCTGTGCGGCGACCTTTTCACGCAGAAGGGAGACAACCTCCCCGCTATAACGGAGGCAGATATCCTGGGTCCCAGCGAAGCTTTTCGCAGAGAGATGGATTATTTTTCTCATACCAAGAACGCCCGCACCCTTCTGGAGCGGCTGGCCTCGACCGCACCCACCACATTGGCCTGCATGCACGGCAGCACGTGGCGAGGCGACGGTTCCAAACTTCTCCGCGCTCTCGCCGACTCCCTATCAGAAAGTGCCCTTTAACTTTTTACCCAATTAGGTTCATTGATCATTATCGACAAAGGAAATTAACTTCACTCCTCCTTCAGTTTTAAATCGCCTATCTTTTGAATGCCGTGGGTTTGACAGTAGTCGCGAATACCGTCGATGACCTTCATCGTAATCGCAGGGTCGATGAAATTGGCGGTGCCGATTTGAATGGCTGTGGCGCCTGCGGCTAAAAATTCCAGCGCGTCTTCGGTCGATGCGATGCCACCGATGCCGATCACCGGAATCTCTACGGCACGGACGGTCTGGTACACCATGTGAAGCGCAATGGGTTTGATGGCGGGACCGGAGAGCCCTCCGGTTTTGTTGGCCAGCCAGGGTTTACCTGTTTCCAGATCAATGGACATGCCGATCTTGGTGTTGATCAGGGAAAGCGCATCGGCTCCACCTTCTTCGGCGGCTTTGGCGATTACGGTGATATCGGTGACATTGGGAGAGAGTTTTACGATCAGAAATTTCTCGGTAACTTTTCGCACCGCTCCCACCAGATCCCGCACCGTGGCGGGATCGGAACTGAACCGCACACCGCCTTCTTTTACATTCGGGCAGGAAATATTCATCTCCAGCGCGTCCACCCGATCGACATCCGACAAAGCGGCGGCCAGTTCCACATATTCGGCCTTGTTTTCGCCAAAAAAATTCACGATGATGCGGGTATTGTAATTTTGCAGGAGGGGAAGTTTGTCGCTGAGGAATTTTTCCAGACCGATATTTTCCAGACCGATGGCATTCAACATGCCCGACGCGGTTTCCACCATGCGGGGAGCGGCGTTTCCAACCCTTGGTTGCATGGAAAGCCCCTTGGTGGCAAAGCCTCCCAAACGGTTCAAATCCACAAACGGCCGATACTCCAGACCATAGCCAAAAGTGCCGGAAGCCGCGATCACGGGATTATCAAACTCCAGCCCCTTTATTTTCACTGAAAGATCTACATTGCCGCGAGTTGTCATTTCCCTCTCAATTTAATGGCTGATTAAGGTGTAACAATCATTCGTGGAAAACCCGGAAATCAGGACGGGCTTTAAAATAACCTTCATTTTTACAATAAGATTGACCGTAAAAATTGTTATCAAAGTATTGACTCTACTTAACAACAAATATATAATTATCAATAGTTAGGTGGGTGGATGCAATTCCAAGAAAATAAAAAACATCCTAACACTCACGCCCACAACATTCCTCAAAAAACAGTATCTTAACCAGAATTGAATTAAATTTTTTAATTGACTCACCGCAGAATGTTTAATAACTTGAATCATAAAATTAATATAAATTTTAATAAACTCAACTACACTTTCCTATGCCACAAGTCAGCCAGAAACAGGAAGAATTAAAGGAAGAGGACAGCATCTATCATAAGCGCATCGAAGATTTATTAGAAGATGCCGAGATTGAAGCGGAAATTGAGACTGAAAAAAAGGTCCGGTCGAAAAATACCCGGCTTTTAACCATCTCATTGGTCGCCATCGCTCTGATCGCCTTTTTATATTTGCAGGTTAAAACCGGCTTTCTAGCCACTTCGCCAAAGAGTAATGAGACCAGCCCTCTTCCCGAACTGGCACAGGCTCCTGCTGTTGAGCAAGCTCCTGTTTCCCCTGAGCAAATCCCCAGTATCGCTCAGGCTCCAATAACTGAAAATGAAACCAAGCCTGCAACTGCTGGCGATGAAAATGTGGCAACACCGAAAACCGAAGAGATTATCGCTGAAGCTAAAATCCCGGCACCTGTAGTTCCTGTAGAAAAACTGGAAGCGCCTGTCGTGGTTCAAGCGCCACCTAAAGCTCCGGCCTCTGAACCGGCGAAAATACCTGAAGTGGCGGAAGTCATAAAGCAACCTGTCAAACCTTCACCTGCGGCAGTCGCACCGGTCACATCCGCAAAACAATATCATGTTCAGTTGGGTGTTTTTTCAGTTGAAGAAAATGCCAACAGACTGCTGAATAATATCAAGGCCAAAGGCTTCAAACCGTCCATTCTAACGAAGTCAACCGAGGCTTCCATGTATGTAGTATTTTTGGGTGGGTTTTCAAACAAAGAGGACGGAAATCAGGCAATTTCGGAATTAAAATCCAAAGGATATTCACCGGTTATGGAAAAATTTGAAGATAATTCCAATACCATCGTCCTCGGGAAATTCAAAAATGTGGGTCAAGCGGCTGCTCTCAGAGATAAACTGAGTATTCATGGCTTTCTCTCCAGTGCCAAAAAAACTCAGGGTCAAACAAAAATCCACATCATTCAACTCGGACCCTTCACCAGCCTACCTCAAGCCCAAAAATCCAAAGACTCTATAGAACGCGCAGGCTTCAAGAACACCTTTATTCGTTGAGAACAGAATCCCCGTTTATTACGACCTGAATGAAAATTCGGGGGTTTTCTTCCTTTCGAGAATCCTTTTAGTTATATAATAAAAACCTGACGGTTTGTTTACCGGAAACTTCCCTCACTTTTCTGGAATTTTCTTTTCTGGTTTGGGGTAATCTATATTATCAGGAACCCAAAAAATCTTTGTCTTGAATAAAGGAGCGATTAATGAAAAAAGTCGGTTTATCAATTTCCACAATTCTATTCTCCCTGTTTTTAATTCTACCTTCAATGAGTTTCGCTCATGAAGGCGAGCATGACAAATCTTCAGATCATGGCAAGGAATCCAAGGGAGGTCAGCAATATGAAGAAGGTAGCGGGTCATCGGCAGTGGAACCCTCCCACGAAGGTAAAGAGTACAAATCCGGTCATGAGGAAGCCGAAGAAGAGGGAAGCTTTTCCTATAAACGCCATCGAAAAGAAATGAATGAAAAGAAGGCTATGGAAAAAGAATCTCATGAAAAGGAAGAAGGAAGCGGAAGCCGTTGATTGCGAATAGACCCAAGCCAGTTCTCATAATAGGGACCCGCCGGACTAGTAAAAAGTGATAGCGCCCCATAGGGGGCTCTTCAACCTCTCTCACCAGCCATAAAACTCAAACAAAAAATGAAACGCTGTTCCAGGCCCCTCACATCAAGCCCAATTTTGGAAATCCCATGCTGATCGATTTACTGCAATTACTGGCCGGCCTGCCCATACTCTATTACGGCGGCGACTTTTTAGTCACTGGCAGTATTCGTCTGGGCCAACGGTTTAAGCTCAGCCCATTTATCATAGGGGCGACGGTCGTCGGTTTTGGGACTTCATCTCCGGAACTTGCCGTCTCAGTCCTGGCCGCAATTCAGGGTGCGCCGGAATTGGCCCTGGGAAACGTGATCGGCAGTAACGTGGCCAATGTAGGACTCGTTCTTGGATTGACGGCGGTTCTCATTCCTCTCACCATCGGCAAAAAATGCTTAAAGGATGAAGCCCCGGCGTTTTTGTTCACCACCTTCCTGATATCGTTTCTACTCTGGAACTTTAATTTAAACCGGTGGGAAGGGGGATGCATGATCTTCCTGTTATTCATCTACCTTTGGATTTCTTTCCGTAAAAAGGAGGAAACGGAAATTGAAATCGAAGAAGAAACAAGATTCTGGGCAGAAAAAGGAGTCTTCTTTCAGTTCCTGCTGATTATTTTTGGGTTGGGTTTATTGGTTTTTGGAGCCAGGCTTATGGTTGAAGGTGCTGTCGGTATTGCCCATACCCTTGGAGTCAGTGAGTGGTTTATTGGCATTTCGATCGTTGCCGTCGGCACCAGTCTGCCAGAAATTGTTTCCTCGATCCTGGCCGCTAAACGAGGCCACGGCGAATTAGCTATCGGCAATGTCTTTGGAAGCAATATCTTCAATCTACTGATGGTTCTTGGCACCACGGCTATGGTCAAGCCGCTTGCCATCCAGGAACCTATCCATGCGGATTTAATATTCACCACCGGACTTTCCTGTTTTCTTATTTTACTGATACGAATGGAGCACGCATTGACCAAGAGGGATGGATTTATCCTGTTGGTTTGCTACGCAATTTATGTGGGAATGAAAGGGGTGGGTGGTTTTTAATCAACCATTGATTTCCGTTTTCGATTCTTCCTTTTCCTGCTCCGGTTTTTTGTTATTTTTAGAGACGGACCGAACCGGCGGCTTCACATTTTTAAATCTCCAGAGTTGCTGTTTATAATACGGCTCGTCTGGAACAAGATTTATGGCCGCCTGAATGTTCTCCACGGCTTTATCCACATCACCCATTGCATAATGAAGCTCTGAAAGGGTGTCGATATACTCAGCCTTTTTTGGAAAGGCTCCCAGGGTTTCCTCAGAAAGCTTTATTCCTTTGTCCAAATTGATTGTCTTCTTCGCGTAAAGCCAGGCGAGCCGGTTCATCGTCGAAAAATCTTTGGGAGCAAGTTCATACGCTTTTTCGCAGTGACCAACGGCAACTGAAAAATAACGTTTCTTGCTATACACATTGCACACGGCAAAAACGATGTCATGGTTATCGGGTTCGATCTCCATCGCCGCCAAAAGCCTTTTGAGTCCTTCGTCCACTTTCTTATTTTCAACCAACGCCGTTCCCAATTCCAAAAGATACGTGGGATTTTTTGTCTCAACGTCAACCGCGTTTTGAAACGCCTTAGCCGCTTCATCTTGCTGACCAGAAGCCATCAATACTTTTCCCAGGTAATAATTTGAGTCTGCATGATTGCTTCGCAGGGTAACCGCCGTTTTTAAATTGGATTCAGCTTGTTCCCATTGTTTTCGGTCCGCCAGAATCCTTCCTATCTGATAATAACTTTCAGGGTCCTTCGCTTGTAACTTGACTGCCTTCTGATAAACTCCAAGAGCGTCATCGGTACGATTGAGATCGGTATAGATTCTTCCCATATGAATGAGAGCCTCCGCATTCCTGGAATCCGCCGATTGAGAAGCTTCATAGTATTTTAAGGATTTTTCCAGATCTTTTTGCTGGTAATACCAGTCCCCCAGGCGTTTTTGAGCCTCAATATTTTCAGGGAATTTTGCGGCAATTTTTATGTATTCCTGGATCGATTCTTTCTCATCACCACTTTCTGCCAGTAATTTTGCCAGAGCCAAATGCAGTTTGGGGTCATCTTTTTTAATACGAACGGCTGTGCGAAGCTCCTCGACGGCTTGCGGGAATTTCTTTTCCCCGGCATAAAGCTCACTCAGGGTCTCGTAAGTTTTATAATAATTCGGATTCAATTTAACCGTCATGTGGAGGTTTTCATAGGCACTCTGGGAGTCCCCCTCCTTTTGGTAAAGTAATCCCAGATCGTAAAACGCCCGGTAATTCTCCGGCTCCATCTCAATCGCCGTTTTGTATGAAAGCTTGGCCTCTTTAATTTTCCCCGTGGCCGTCAGAGTTTTAGCCAGTTTGACCCGATAATCACTGTTGGAAGGATTTAAGTCTATGGAACGTTGAAACTGATTCAATGCCTCGTTAAAACGATTTTTGCTGTAATAAACTTCACCGAGACCGGCATAAACTTCCGGGTTGCCCCTGGATAACCTCAACGCTTTTTTAAACAAAGCCTCCGCATCGGCGACTTTACTTTCCGCCATTAGCCTGTGGCCCTTGCTGACAAGGGCTTCAAGATCATTGTTCGGCGTCAAATAAAGGTACCCCCCTCCCCCAAGCGCTAAAAGCCCCAACCCCACTAGAGCGGCCCTGGCTTTTTGGTTTTTTACTTTGGCGTTTTTGAGAACGGGTTTAATGACTGTATTGGGAATGTAAACTGCAGCGGAGGGGTGCTCGGGAATTACTTCCGGTTCTTTAGGGTTTTTGGGGGGATTGATCATTTTCGAGAGGCCTTCAAAATTAGAACCCTCGTCTATAACCAGATGATAGGAAGAAATATCCCCTTTCAACTGGCTACCATTCATCAAGGTCACCCTGTTTTCAGCAAAAATATTACCCTGGATACAACCCATATTTGTACAGTTATGGGAATTTATATTTCCATAAAGTTTACCGGCCTTTCCAACGATAAAGTGGTTTGAAGAAAATACATCTCCTTCAAATTCTCCGTCAAAATGAACCGCTCCCTTGACCTTGAGAGTCCCCTTCAACTTCACTCCACCTTCAAAATAAGCGTCCATAACCTGCCCTTTGTGTTCAAATGGGAAAGAATAAATCCATGGGAAACGCTTGGATATTCATTGTAATGCCAAATTTATTAATATGTTACAATTTTCAATTTACCCCTAGTGTAATTCATAAAAGCAGTTATATCAACCCCTTTTAATAAAATTTAACAATCGGTATTAAATTTAGGTGAAATTACCCCCTAAGGTTGATTAAAGAGAAAATTGTTGTTATTTTAGCCAACTTGGATTTAGGTTCTATAATTTTACCATTTTTTCTAAATTATCTGCAACGCGAACTATTGGGGAACAAATATGGCAAGAAACGAAGGTCGGGCAAATAACGAAATGAGAAAGATTAAAATCATCAAGGATTTTATTATTTATCCGGCAGGGTCCGTACTTATTGAGGTGGGGAACACAAAGGTCAGCTGTTCAGCCACCGTGGAAAATAAGGTTCCTCCCTTTTTGAGAGACAAAAAAACCGGTTGGGTCACCGCTGAGTATTCCATGATGCCCAGTTCCACGCACACACGAACGCAACGCGAAGCCAGCAAGGGAAAATTATCAGGAAGAACTCAGGAAATTCAACGCTTGATAGGCCGTTCCCTGCGAACCGTGGTGGATATGGATCAGTTGGGCGAACGAACCGTCTGGATCGACTGCGATGTGATTCAAGCGGATGGGGGAACCCGGTGTGCTTCCATCACCGGAGCTTTTATCGCTCTTGCCCTGGCTCTTAAAAAGCTTAAAAATGATAATATAATTAAAACGATCCCGATCAGGGATTACGTTGCGGCCATCAGCGTGGGCATCGCCGAGGGCAACAACATTCTGGACCTGGATTACAGTGAAGACTCCACCGCCGGTGTGGATTTGAATATTGTGAAAACGGGTTCCGGCGGATTTGTCGAGATCCAGGGAACGGCAGAAAGAGAGCCTTTCAATAACGAACAATTAGCGTCCTTACTCTCTCTGGCGGACAAAGGCGTTAAGGAGCTGATTGAAATTCAGAAAAGTGTTATTGAGATTGATTGATACCCCTTGAAAATGGGGAGGAAAATACTTTCTAAAAAATATTTCCCGGTCCATCAACGATGCTTGCCGACCCCGATTTTTTCACATTGTTCAGACACGCAGCATTGACTGCATAAAGGTGAAAGGGGCTTGCAACAGTTTTGCCCAAAGGAAACCAGGAGATCGTTAAACTCAATCCAGTATTTCTTGGGAAGTTTTTGCCTTAAAGCCATTTCCGTCGCGTCTGCGTTTTTTGTTGCCACATAACCCCAGCGGTTCGATATCCGGTGGACATGCGTGTCAACACAGATGCCCAGTTTGCCGTGGCCCAGGGTCAGGGTCAAATTGGCCGTTTTTCTTCCCACTCCTTTAAATGACAGGAGTTCATTCAGGGTAGCGGGAACCGCGCCATCATAGCGACTGATCAGCTCCCGGCACAAATTAGTGAGAGTCTCGGCCTTCTTGCGGTAAAAGGCGGCGGGATAAATGGCTTTTTCGATGACATCTTTTTGCAAGGCCACCAGTTTTTGTGGGCTGTCCGCCAATGCAAACAGCCGTTCCGAGGCGACACCCGTCACTTCGTCACGAGTTCGTAAACTGAGGATGCAGCTGATGAGTACCCGAAAAGGGTCATTTTTCCAACTGATTTCGGTCACCACAGGTGTTTTCCAATGAACCGATGCGCGTTTGATTTTGCGAATCATATTGGCAATTTGTGAGTTTTCCACTTGATCGGCCTTTAATGTTAAATTTACAGGGCACGTTGACAACGGGGGCGTCACAATCTATAGTAAAATATTGGGGCTATTAGTAGTGGAACCCGTTCATTTGTTTAAGCTTATTAACTCCGGGGGTTCAGCCATGAATCCCCTCCACTCATAAAACATATGCAACACACAATTTCTGTTCTAGTCGTCAACCGATTTGGAGTTCTATCCAGAATTTCCGGTTTATTCAGTGGCCGGGGTTTCAATATCGAAAGCTTGAATGTTGCCGAGACCAATGATTCTAACGTTTCGCGAATGACCATCGTCACACGTGGAGACGAAGCAAAAGTAGAACAAATCACCAAGCAATTGAACAAACTCATTGATGTTATCAAAGTGGTGGACCTTACTGAAGAAAGTTTTGTCGACCGTGAATTGATTCTGGTTAAAATGAATGCTGAACCCCGTGTTCGGGAAGAAATTTTAAGAATTGTAGAAATTTTTCGGGCTAAAGTAGTGGATGTTAGCGCCCATACCTATACGATTGAAATTACAGGAAACGAATCTAAATTAAACGGTTTCATGGAACTTCTTCAACCGTTGGGAATCCAGGAAGTGGTCCGGTCAGGTAGAATTGCCATCAGCCGTGGCACCAAATCAATTAACTAAAATTTTGCGAAAAGGAAAAAAAATTGACGAACATTTATTATGAAAAGCAGGCGGACCTGAAGCACATCCAGGATAAAACAATAGCTATTATAGGCTATGGCAGTCAGGGGCACGCCCACGCCCGCAACCTTCACGACAGCGGCATCAAAGTCGTGGTCGGGTTGAGAAAAGACAGCGCATTTTGGGACCGGGCCAAAAAGGACGGCTTGAACGTGATGACCGTGCCAGAAGCGACCAAAGCCGCCGATATCCTCATGATCCTGATTCCTGATGACAAACAAAGGGCCATGTATGAAAAAGACATCGAACCAAATTTGAGCAAAGGCATGGCTCTCGCCTGGGGGCATGGGTTCAACATTCATTTCGGCCAGATCGTGCCGCCAAAAAATGTGGACGTATTCATGATCGCTCCCAAGGGTCCAGGCCATCTGGTGAGACGAACGTATGAACAGGGCGCTGGAGTTCCCTGTCTCATGGCGATCTATCAGGACCCCAGTGGAAACACCAAAGATGTCGCTTTGGCTTATGCCAAGGGAATCGGTGGAACACGAGCCGGGGTTCTGGAAACCAGCTTTCAGGAAGAAACCGAAACCGATCTCTTTGGTGAGCAAGCGGTTCTTTGCGGCGGCGTCACCGAACTCATTCGTGCAGGTTTCGACACGCTGGTTGAAGCCGGTTACAATCCGGACCTTGCTTATTTTGAATGTCTGCACGAACTGAAGTTGATCGTAGACCTCATATATGAGGGTGGCATCGGCAACATGCGGTATTCGATCAGCACCACTGCCGCCTATGGTGATGTGACCCGTGGTCCGCGCCTCATCACCCAGGAAACCCGCGCTGAAATGAAGAAAATTTTAAAAGAAATTCAGGACGGAAGTTTTGCCAGGGAATTCATTCTTGAAAATATGGTAAACCAACCCGTGTTCAACGCGCGACTCAAGCAGGATGCGAATCACATGATCGAGACGGTCGGTGAAAAGTTGCGGAGCATGATGCCATTCGTTGGTGAAAAACTTAAATAAAGGGCACTTCTAAAAATTGACAACGGCACCGAATCGCCGCTTCAAAGAAGCGTCTTTTGTTTTAGTAGGACAGGCGACCTACCCTTAAATTTAAGGATAGGTTGCCCGTGCCACTGATTTAAGTAAATTTTGCACACGATTCTACTTTCTGTAAAAACTAATATTTAGGGATGCTCTAAAGGAATTCTTTTTTTCATGGTTAAATTATTTGCCGATTTGGCAGCACTGTTTCAGAAAAAAGTTCTAAGGCTCGTACCAAATTTCGCGGAAGACGCTTTCATTTTCCTTTTCCCTTTGGGAATACTGGCATTTATTCTGTTGGTCATTTCCATTTGTTCGCCGTTTGCTGGTTTTTTAGTGTGTCTGCTCATCATGGGTCTTATCATTTGTTTTTTTCGCGACCCGGAACGCACCATCGATGATGATTCCCCCGATGCCCTGGCGTCGCCGGCTGACGGGACAATCAATCATATTATTGAAAATGAAGACAACCCCTTTACAGGAAAGCCTTGCAAGCGAGTCACTATTTTTCTGAGCGTGCTGGACGTGCATATCAACCGCATTCCCATGGCGGGAACCATTGAGCGGATTGATCTCAAAAAAGACGGAAAGTATCTGGTTGCAGACATGCCGGCCGCTTCTGTGGAAAATGTCCAAAACGCTTTGGTCATTAAAAATGGAGACACGACCGTCGTCGTCAAACAGATTGTCGGTTTGATCGCTCGCAGAATCGTTTGTTGGGCCAAAGAAGGCGATTCCTGCGAACGAGGGCAACGTTATGGATTGATCCGTTTTGGCTCCAGAGTCGATCTCCTGCTTCCCACAGACACCCGAATCGTAGTTCAAGAGGGCGATAAAGTTGCGGGCGGAAAAAGCATTATAGGGTATCTGAATTCAGGGGATCGATCGTAATGTTGTCATCCAATCTGATTTGAACCCAACGAGTTTAAGGATATTATGAAACCTTACAGCAAACCAAATCAAAAAATGCAAGTAAAACTGAAAAAGGGAATTCACATTCTCCCCAGCCTGTTCACCACAGGCAATGTGTTTTGCGGATTTTATGCCTTTATTGCCGTTTTCAAGGAAATGTATTATGTGGCGGCATGGGCCATTGTTCTGGCGATAGTTTTTGACATTTTGGACGGACGCATTGCGCGGATGACCAAAACCACCAGTGCTTTTGGCGTTCAATACGATTCACTGGCCGATATAATTTCCTTCGGCATGGCTCCTGCCTTTTTGGTCTACTCCTGGGTATTGCAACCCTTTGACCGCGTGGGCTGGATGGCGGCTTTCCTGTTTCTACTTTGCGCGGCGCTAAGACTCGCACGCTTCAATGTCACCAAGCCGGATGTCAAGGGCAAGCATTTTCTCGGCCTGCCAACGCCGGCAGCAGCGGCGATTCTGGCATCCATCGTCATCGGTTTTGAGGATTTATTTGCGACCCGTCTCAATCCAATTGTGATGGTCATTGTTGTTTATTTGCTGGCCTTTCTCATGGTCAGTAATATCAAATATCCCGCCATGAAAAAATTGGAATTCAAAAAACGGGTGGCCTTTCCCCGGTTCTTATTTGTCATCCTCTTTATTTATGTACTGGCAACCATTCCCAGAATCGCGCTTTTCGTTCTGAGTTTTACTTACGTTATGATGGGCCCTTTGAGTTATTTGATACCTAAGAAAACCATCGATGTTACAGATGTTTCTGAAAACATTCACCCACCTCCAACAAATTCTTGATAAACTAGTACCAGTTATTACCACATCAATTTCTGATTCACTCCCATTCTAAGGGTTGCTCTATGTCCTGGCTTGACACACTTAAAGTTAAAACCGGCATCGGAACAAAAATCGCCAAGCCGGAAGTTATCTGGGTTGAATGTAAAGGTTGCGGAGACCAGTTATATATCGCTGAGGTTGAAAAAAACTTCAAGGTCTGCCCCAGTTGTGATTACCATTTCCGTGTCGACGCCAGAGAGAGAATCAGTCAGTTGATCAATCCTGGAACATTTGTTGAGCACGATCAGGATTTGATTTCCACGGACCCGCTAAAATTTAAAGACAAAAAAAAATACAAGGACACGATTCGAGCCTCCAAAAAAAAGGGATTGTCTCTCGATGCGCTCATCGCAGGCTCTGGAATTTTAGGCGATCATCCGGTGGAGGTTTCCATTTTTGATTTTAAGTTTATGGGCGGCAGTATGGGTTCTGTGGTGGGAGAAAAAATAACGCGAAGTATTGAGCGGGCGATCGCAAACAAAACGCCCATGATTATTGTGAGTTGTTCTGGTGGGGCGCGCATGCAGGAAGGGATTTTATCCTTGATGCAAATGGCTAAAACCTCCGCCGCCTTGCGAAAGCTGGCGGAGCATAAGCTCCCTTACATATCGATATTGACCGACCCGACCACCGGAGGGGTGTCTGCAAGTTTTGCGATGCTGGGCGATGTGATCCTTGCTGAACCGGGCGCCCTGATCGGATTTGCCGGTCCCCGCGTGATCGAACAAACCATTCAGCAAAAATTACCGGAAGGATTTCAGACGGCCGAGTTTTTGCTCGACCACGGATTGATCGACAACGTGGTCCATCGCAGGGACTTGAAAAAGATGCTGGGAAATCTCTTGAGCCTGTTTGGCAACAAGCCCATCCCGCAATTAGCGGCTTAGCAGCCCAGGCTCTCCACCGCATCTTCCAGAGACGTAGCTATACAGGTAAAAATAGGAACGTCCCTTTCAACATACAGGCTTCCCTGCGTTTCCCTGAGCTCCATGACCAGATCAACGAAGTCATCCGGGTAATCCGTCTCGAACGCCACCACAAACTCTTGATCATCGATTCCAAACGAATAGCTGGTGTTCAGTTTGACTGAGGGAAATTTATTGCCGACGAAGATGTGCTCGTCCATGATTCCCTGGCGCGTGAACTGGGTCAGCAAATACCATTCGCGGGTTTTGACGAAAGGATAAATGAACAGGTATTTGGCTTTGCCGGGGATGATATGGGTCCGGTCTTCTTCGTGCTCTGGGTTCAACATGTCCTGATACATGGACCGTTTGGTCTGCGACAGATAGGAATAAGTGGTGCTTAAATATTTCCCCAACCCCGTTCTAAAAATGCGTGCGGACATTTCCTGGAATTTTTCCAGTTCATAACTGATCCGCCAAAGCATGAGGTCCGTATCAGCGCGAATCCCCACCATCGAATAGCTGAGAACGATCATGTCATCGTTGGTATCGTAATCCTCAAGAACATCCAAAAATTCCTTTTTTCCTTTTTCGCGTTCGGCTTCGGGAAGACGACGGAATGCGGGGTCCAGCTTATAAAAAGCAAAGTTGACGAATTGGCGTTTCACCTCTTTTTCACCCGCTTGTTTTCTTCTCTCGACTTCGGCGGCTCGTTGCGCTTTCAGGTTATCCATGGCGGCGCCTTCCCGTTCCTGACGGGCTCGGGATACCACCCCATCATCCACCACATCGATATTTTTATCCTTGGCGAACTGCTCTATCCCACGAACAACACTTTTCCTGACAAAAAACGGAACATTTTTCATGCGCACCACGGCATCGTCCGTCCAGTTTAATTCCGTGGCGGGCATTAATTCTGCCAATTCTTTAGCATCAATAGCCATAACTGTTTTCTCTTTGGAAAAGGTTAGTGAAATAGGTGCAAATCTAAAGCCAGAACATAAGTACCAACAAGGTTTCGCCTCTGGCAAATGCGGAATAACCCTTTACGCTTCAAGTATCCAGACCGGATTTTAACGTGAACCCATGATATATTGAGGTCAGCAAGATTTCAACCTCAAAACATGACTAAATCCGATTATGAAAACAGAAGATTATATCCGACTGGAGAATCAATACGGGGCGAAAAATTACCAGCCGCTGGATGTCGTCCTGAACCGGGGCGAAGGCATCTGGGTCTGGGACGTTGAAGGCAATAAATACATGGACTGCCTGTCTTCCTATTCCGCCGTCAATCAGGGCCATTGCCACCCTAAAATCCTTGCGGCCATGAAGAAACAGGCGGAAAAACTGACCCTCGTCTCCAGAGCCTTCAGAAATGACCAGTTGGGGCCGTTTTATCAGGAAATCTGCGCGCGGACCAAATCTCATACCGTTTTGCCTATGAACAGCGGCGCGGAAGCGGTGGAATCGGCGATCAAGGCCGTGCGCAAATGGGGCTATCAGATGAAAAAAGTCGCCCCGGATAGGCCGAAATCATCGTCTGCGAGAACAATTTTCACGGCAGAACGTTGACCATCATCAGTTTCAGCAGTGAGCCCGCCTACCGGGACGGATACGCCCCGTTCACCCCCGGATTCAAGATAATACCCTATGGAGACGCCGAAGCCTTGGAGAGGGCCATCACCCTCAATACCGTGGCGTTTCTGGTGGAACCCATTCAGGGCGAAGGCGGGGTCATCGTGCCGCCAGCAGGGTATCTCAAATCCGTGCGGGAAATCTGCACCAGGCATGACGTGATTCTGATTCTGGATGAAATCCAGACAGGGCTGGGCAGAACCGGAAAACTGTTCGCCGAAGAACACGAAGGCATCCAGTCCGACCTGACTCTGGTAGGCAAAGCCCTATCGGGCGGGTTTTATCCAGTGTCAGCCGTATTATCGAACAAAGAAGTGCTGGGGGTGTTCAAGCCGGGAGATCACGGTAGTACCTTTGGCGGCAATCCGCTGGCCTGCGCCGTGGCGCGGGAAGCCCTGAATGTCCTGTTCGATGAAAAGATGATCGAAAACTCCGCCACTCAAGGAGAATATTTTCAAAAGAAGCTGAAGGAAATCCAATCTCCGCATATCAAGGAAGTGCGCGGTAAAGGATTATTAATCGGCGTGGAACTGAAACCCGAAGCCGGAGGCGCGAGGAAATTTTGCGAAGCCCTGCTCAAAAAAGGTCTGCTGTGCAAAGAGACGCATCAAAACGTCATCCGCTTCGCCCCTCCCCTGATCATCCAGCAAAAGGAAATCGACTGGGCACTGGAGCGGATTGAGGAGGTTTTGGCTTGATATTCGACAAGCTGTGGTTGCTAGATAATCTTTATTGTTCTACTGAGAAAATGAGTATAACTTCCGATCTTATTGTAAATTCAATTACCACTATATCTTCTGTTTTCGTTGGCGCATTCTTGGCCTTTGCACTCGAAAATTACAGGAGAAAGAAAGAAACAAAAGGCCGACACATCGCGGCAGCTAACCGAGCACTTTACACAGTTTTTAACTTATGGAACATTCTATTTCAGTTCCAAAAGGAAATTATCGATCCCTGCCGAGAAAAAACTGATACATGGATTAATATGCCTGCATCCCCTCCACAGTCACCAAGTTATGGGTTAACTTCATTTCAAGCCGATGAATTAGCGTTTTTATTGCAAACCAAGTATTCAAATACTTTTTCAAACCTATTGCTAGAAGAAGAGCGTTTCCTATTGGCAATACAACTGATTGAAAAGCGGTCATCAATTATTTTAAATCATGTCCATCCTACGCTAGGAGGCGCAGGGGTCCATGTTGGAGGGAAGCTCACACAACCAGAAATAGAAAAGATTATTGGGATTGATAAAGTCCACATGCTAAAACAATTATTCTCTGGCATCATAAAAAATGTGGATGAAGATATAGAATCATTGAAATTAGCACATGATGAATTTCGGAACACTATGAAAGAACTCTACCCGAAAGATAAATTTATCCTTATACATTTTGGGGAAACTAATAATGAAGATTCTTAAGCATAAGGGGTTGAGCCGTTTGGCCACACATGTTATCTGCAAATCGTCTAACTCGTCATCGCGAGCCGCTATAAGCGGCGCGGCGATCCAGGCTTTCTGGATTGCTTCGTCGCCGTTGGCTCCTCGCAATGACGATCCGATGATATCTTGTTTCCCTGGCCAACATCTCCCGGGCGTGTTTTTCCTCACCCAATACAGAAATACTATCATGGGCATCTCTAAATATTGACAACGACGCCGAATCGCCAATTCAAAGACGCGTCTTTTGTTTTAGTAGGACAGGCTTTCCTGCCTGT